>JAMLGI010000006.1 GCA_023958085.1 Solirubrobacterales bacterium
TCCGTGACGGTGCCCCTGACAACATCTCGGTCCTGACCACGGCCGGTACCCTGGCCGACTCGATCCGGCGGATCTTCACCGACGACTCGGTCTCCGAGATCTTCGCCGGCGAGAACCAGCTGTTCTGACCCGCCACCGGCAGGGGATAGGATTCGCGCATGTTCAGGAGGATCAAGAGTGGTTGGCGGCTGACCAAGAAGAGCTGGGGCGTCCTCGCCGGGGATCCCGGGCTGGTCCGGTTTCCGGTGCTGGCCGGACTGGCCGGCCTGCTTTTCGGGGTTCTGTTCCTGATCCCGGGGGCCTACTACATCGAGTCGGGACCGGAGGCGATCGGGATCGTCCTGGTCGCGATCGGCACCTACCTGATCGCCTTCCTCAACTACTACTTTGCGGTGGGACTGGCGGCCTGCGCCGATCTGCGGATGCGAGGCGAGGAGATCTCCTTCTCCCGGGGCATGTCGGTCGCCTCCTCGCGGATGAGCGCGATCGCAGGCTGGGCCTTCGTCGCGACCGTGGTGATGACGATCGTGCGGGCGATCCAGGAGCGGTTCGGAATCGCCGGGGCGATCCTCGGCTCGCTGGCGGCAGCAGCCTGGGGGCTGGTTACCTTCCTTGCGGTGCCGGTGATTGCGCTTGAGGGCACCGGACCGATCGCGACCATCAAACGCTGTGGCTCGTTGCTGAAGAGTCGCTGGGGTGAACAGATCACCGGGACCGTCGCGATCGGCGGAGCCGTCTTCCTGCTCGGTGTCCTGCCCGGAACCCTGTTCCTGGTCGGTGGCATCTTCCTCTGGGCGACCACCGGGATCGGTGGTGCCATCCTGATCGCAATCGGGGTGGTGATCCTGATCGTCGCGCTGCTTGTCCAGCAGGCGCTGGCGACCATCTTCGGCGTGGCGCTCTACCGCTACACGGTGGATGGCGAAGCTGTCGCCACATTCACAGCGGACGACCTGGAGAGCGCGGTCCGGCGCAAGGGCGGCATGGCCGGCCCAGCGTCATCCACGATCTAAGAGCTATCCCGGTAGGCAGTGCCTGCCAGCGCACCGCTCGACTCGCCGGGGGCCATCCGGCCGCTCGCACGAGCCACCAGCCCGCGCTTCGCACCCGGACAACCCGCGGCTTCGCCGAATCGGCACGCTGAGCTACGCCGCCCTACCGGGATGGGCTCTAAGCCTGGATCCGATCTGCGCGGCGTCGTAACGCCCACGGCTCGGACTTCGACAAGGATCGTGGTACCGGCAACTCAGTGAACGTGAGAAACAGACCGCCCTTGGGAGGGGTCGGGGCAACCTCACCTTGAGGCCAACTACGGACACAGCCATCGACAGGAGGGTTTTCAGTCCTATAGACCGTGAAGTCTCCTGTCGATTCCTGCCAGCTTTCGACGGAAGACTTTTCAGTCGCATAAGCCGAGAAACCTCCTGTCGATGGCTGCGCGAGGTGGGCACCTGTACCGCTCCATGTGCCGGGAGAGGTCTCCACCCCAGGGGGGCGGGCGGACCTCTGGAGTGTTGCTGCTTGGCATTCGGGTAGCCGTGGGGTTCGGTGGCCTAATCTCCGATCTCGGAAGTCAGGGCTGGAGCAGCCGGGGATCGTTCGAGACGATTCCGGCAACCCCCAGATCCCGGAAACGGGCCACGGCATCGGGTTCGTCAACGGTCCACACGTTCAGGTCGACCCCGGCTTCACGGGTGACCTCGATCAGTTGCTCGGTGACGATCCCGTGGAACGCCCAGACGGCGTCCACCCCGAGCCGGGGGATCCCGGCCCGGACCACCCCGGGCAGGCGCCGCCGGAGCACTGCCGCCCCGGCAAGAAAGACCGGCCGCAGCCACGGACTCGAGGTCCAGTCGCGGGTCGCCCGGGGGACGGTCCAGCCCAGTCGCAGCCCGGGCTCCAGCTTCCCGATCCGCTCGATCGTCGGGGTCTCCATGGTCGAGATCGAGGCCCGCTCCAGCAGACCGTGGTCACGGAGCGACCCCACGACCTCCTCTTCCCGGCCGGGGAGCTTCAGATCGAGGTTGATCCGGATCCGATCGAGCGGAGGCTGGTTGAAGGCGGCGAGGGTCTCCTCCAGGGTGGGTACGACCCCGGCGGCAGCCTCCCAGTCGTGAGCCACCACCAGCGGTGAACGCTCCCCGGCCGGCAGGTCGGGGTGGCCATCCTCCTTCCAGAGTACGTCGAACTCGATCAGGTCGACCCCGATCTCGACCGCCGCCTCGAAGCTGGCGGTCGTGTTTCCCGGGACCAGGGCGTCGGCCCCCTTGTGTCCGATCCGGATCAACCTTCCGGATGCTCCGACGGGAGCCCGGGAACGTGCTTGACCCCGCGGGACTCGAAGTAGGCCCACTCGGCTTCCCCGAGCGCGGTGGCGGGCGGATCACCGTAAACCCACTCGCGCATGATCCGGTGCCAGTTTCTCTTTGCCCGCAACTGACCGAGCACCGCCAGGACGCCGATCTCCATGCGGCGTCCCATCAGTTCCTCGGCCGGGATCGATTCGCGGCGCATCAGGTCGTAGTACTCGGAGCGGGGGTCGTGGGTGGCCTCGATCACCTTCATCACCACATCCGCGGTCACCTCGAGCTCGCGGTCCTCCATGTACCAGCCGCCGACCGCCTTGACGTGATTCATCAGGCGTTCCGCATCCACCTTCGAGGGTCGCCGGATGAACCCCAGTTCGTTCAGGGCCTGGCTCAGGTCGGCCGGATTGTTGCGGACCGCGGCGTCAACCGCCCGCTGCTCGAGGATGATCTGCTCACCGTCGAGCTTCTTGGTCATGCCGAAATCGAGGAAGGCGACCCGCCCGTCGTCCATCAGGATGTAGTTGCCGGGATGGGGATCGGCGTTGAAGTGCTGCAGGTGGTAGATCGATCCGAAGCTGCCCCGGAACAGAATCTCACCGAACCGGCTGCGTTCCTCGTGGTCGAGGTTCCGGATCTCTTCGAAACCGATCCCCTCGACCAGTTCCGTGACCAGAACCTTCCTCCGGGAGAGCCGGGTGAACACGTCCGGCACGTAGATGAAGGGATGGCCGCGGTAGGCCCGGGCGAAAGCCCGCTGGTTCTGGGCCTCGTACTCGTAGTCGAGCTCTTCCAGGATTCGTTCCCGCAGTTCGCTGGTAACCGCCTTGGCGTCGAGACCGGGAGCGAGGGTCCGGGCGAGCTGCATCAGGACCCCGGCGTTTCGCAGGTCGGCCTCCAGCGCTTCGGCGATCCCGGGGTACTGGATCTTGACCGCGACCCGGCGGCCGTCATGGAGCCGTCCCCGGTGGACCTGGCCGATCGAGGCTGCCGCGATCGCCTCCGGTTCGATCGACTCGAACACCGAATCGACCGGTTCGCCGTCGTACTCCTCGATCAGGACCTGTTCCACCTCGGCCCAGGGCATCGCCGGGGCGTCGTCACGCAGGGAGGCGAGCTGCGTCTGGTAGAGCTCGCGGTACTCCTCGGGGATGAACTCGATGTCGATGAAGGAGGCAAACTGTCCGATCTTCATCGCGGCACCCTTCATCTGGCCGAGTACCTGGACCATTTTCGCCGCGGTTTCGAGGTGTCGCTGATCCAGTTTTTCCCGGGAGGAACCCTCCCCGCGGACCAGGTTGGTCGCCTTGGTTCCGGCGTACCGGGCGCCCTGCGTCCCGATCGCCGAGCCGAGTTTCGCCGAGCGGCGGATCCGGCCCTTGGGGATCTTCGACTCATCCGCCATGCCTTAAGCGTATGTCCTTCTCTATCCTCTACAGACCTATGTCTTCAAAGCGACCGACTCTTTCCGCCAGCCCCCGTACCGATTTCGGCTCCCGTACCTCCCGTCGCCTGCGTCGTGACGGCAGGATCCCCGGGGTCGTCTACTCAAAGGGCGAGGAGACCGTCGCCTTCCAGGTCGAGTCCCGTGAGGCCCGGAACATCCTGCATGAAGGGCACGCCCTGTTCGACCTCGAGATCGAGGGTTCGAAGGCGGTGCCGGTCGTGGTCAAGGAGCAGCAGCATCACCCGGTCCGAGGCGACCTGAGTCACCTCGACCTGCAGCAGGTCGATCTCAACCAGGCGATCCAGGCCGAGGTCGCGGTCGAGCTGACAGGCGAGGACGTCGCCCCCGGCGTCAAGCAGGGTGGCGTACTCGAGCACGTCACCCGTGAGGTCACGGTCGAGGCGCTCCCGACCGACATTCCCGACCTGCTCAGCCTCGATGTTTCCGCGATGGAGATCCTGGACGTGCTCACGCTCGAGGACCTGTCCGCCCCGGAAGGCGTGGCCCTGATCGCCGACGATCCTTCCGAGATCACGCTGGTGACCCTCACCCCGCCGCGGGTCGAGGAGGAGCCCGAGGCCGAGGAGCCGGAGGCCGAGCCCGAGGTGGTCGGCGAGGACGAGGCCGGCGAGGAACCGGCCGAAGAGTCCAGCGACGAGGAGTAGGTGCTGCCGGTCTTCCGTCGGGGTGGTTCGTCGGAGGACACCGGCGACGGTCCGGTGATGGTCGTCGGCCTGGGTAATCCCGGCCGGGAGTATGAGAAGAGTCGGCACAACGTCGGCTTCATGGTGGTTGAACGGCTGATCGATCGCTGGGAACTTCCGCGCTCGAAAGAGAAGTATCGGGGTCTGGTGAATGAGGGCCGGACCAGACCGGGCGGTCCCCGGGTGATTCTGCTTCGGCCACTCACCTACATGAACGAGTCCGGCCGGTCGGCCGGGCCGGCCGCCGGTTCACGACGCATCCCGCCGGGACGGGTGATCGCCGTCCACGACGAGATCGACCTCGGCTTCGGCGAGATCCGCAGCCGGGAAGGCGGCGGACTGGCGGGCCACAACGGGCTGAAGAGCCTCAAGGCTGGTTTCGGCACCCCGGACTTCTGGCGGGTGCGGGTCGGTGTGGACCGGCCGGACTCGACCGATCCCGAACGGGTGTCGGGGTACGTCCTGGGGAAGTTCTCGGAACCGCGCGACCGGGTGGAGAGCCTGATCGATGCGGCGGCCGACGAGACCGAACGGGTAATCGAGCGGCTGAACGCCGCAACCGAGTAGAACGGATGGATCAATGAGTCTCAGCACATACGAACTTGATGACCGGGGCGTAGCCCTGATCCGGCTGGATCGTCCCGGTTCCCTGAACGCGATCAACACCGGGATGCTGGCGGAACTGATCGAGCACGTTGCGGTGGCCCGCGGTGATGATGCCGTCAGGGTGCTGGTCTTCTCCTCCACCGACTACACCGCTTTCTCGGCCGGGGCCGACATCAAGGAGGACGTCGATCAGGAGGGCAAGGTGCGGAAAATGCAGCTCTTCGCCGATCTCTATGACGCGGTGGTTCAGTTCCCCAAGCCGACCGTGGCGGCCTGTCACGGCTACACGGTAGGGGGCGGAGCGGAGATCGCGATCGCCTGCGACATCCGGGTTGGTGGCTCCAACCTTCAGATGCGTTTTCCGGGAGCGGCGCTCGGGGTTCCGGTCGGACCGGCCCGGCTGGTCACGCTCTGCGGGCTTTCACACGCCAAGTACCTGCTGCTCAGCTCGAACACGGTCAAGGCCGACGAGGCGCTCCGGATCGGCCTGGTCAACCAGGTCGCCCCGGGTGCAGCCACCGAGAACGCCGCCCTCGAGCTGGCCGGACGGATCGCCGCCCATGAGCCCGAAGCTGTCGCCACCCTGAAGCGGCTGCTCCACCGTTGGGATGATATCGAGGGACGTTCCGCCGATGAAGGTCGCGGACAGGTCGAGTGGCAGCGGTCCGGCCCGGGCCTCTACTGAAGCGCCCGGTCAGGATGGCCCAGGCAGGACCGGGCCTCGGTCAGCTGTAGCGGGCGAGTAACGGGGCCATGCTCAACTCGGTGGCCATGGCGAGACCGGACTCGCGGAGTTGTGCGGTCCGTTCCGCTCCGTCGGGGGAGCCGAGGCGACCCAGCGCATCGGCCAGAGCCAGGTCGGCGCGGGCGCGGAAGGGCCGGGCTCCCATCCTGCTGCAGGCGACGGTCGCATTCTCGAGGGCGGTTGCCGCCTCCCGGTCTCGATCCTGGAGCAGGTACATCTCGCCCTTGAGCAGGCTGATCGGGCCGAAGGTGGCGCCGCCCGGCCCGAAAATCGTCCAGAGGTCGTCCATGTCCACCATCAGATCGGTCAGTCTTCGCGCCAGTTCGACATCCTCCAGCTCGCACGCGAGCATTGCGGCGACCCCGCAGTAGACCGGCCTCAGAAGATCCATCTGGAGGTCGGGGTCGGGCTCCACCGGCCCGATCCCGTTCAGTTGCTCGCGGGCCCGTCCGGTGTCTCCGGCCTGTCGGTAGCCGAGCGCGAGACCGGTCTCCCAGGCGGGCCAGGTGTTCCACCGGGCCGTCACATCGGCCTCCGTTTCGAGGATGTCGAGCACCTCTCCGAGCCTTCCCTGGTGGGCCAGCGACATGTAGTGCATCGCGTCGATCATCGCGATCCTCGCCGACTGTGGCAGGTGCTCGTCGGCCACGCACTCACCGGTCAGCCGTTCCCCTTCGGTCCAGTTCCCATGCAGGAAGTGCTGAACGGCCCGCAACGAATGGTTCGTGTTCCGGACCTGGGGGAGGGTGGCGCTCAGGGCTGTGTGCCGGGCGATGTCGGCCTCCGCGTCTGCGCCACGCCCGGCGTTGATCAGCATCACGGCGCGCAGGGCCAGGGCCTCGGCCAGGTCCTCACGGTCGGAAGACCGCTTGGCGATCTGGACCGCCCGGTCCCCCGCCTTCAGACGTGCCGACGGCTCGGTGCTCTGCAGCAGGTAGAAGTGCGAGGAGATCAACACCTTGAGGACCGTCAGGTCATCGAGCCGTTCGGCCATGGCAAGTGCTGCGGCGGTCATTTCGACGGCTCGGGAGGAAGAGCCACCGTTGAAGAAGATCAGGTGTGCGAGATTCGCCATCGTTTCGGCCCGGATCGGGTTGTCTTCCGTCCCGAGCCGGTCCAGCGACTCTTCCAGCAGGGAGATCGGGGCCTCGCGGGTCGGGTCGAACGTTTCCCAGCTGCCCCAGCTGGTGCCGTTCGCGGCCCGGGCGAACAGCTCCGGTATTCCCGACTCCCGGGCGACCCCGGTCGCCACCGAGAACGTCGCCACTGCCTGTGGCAGGCGACCGACCCGCCACTCGGCCTCGGCCCGACTGAGCAGAAGGGTGGCGTGCAACCCGGGATCGACCGGCCGGTCGGCGGTGCAGGCGAGGATCGCGGCCTCGTAGAAGTCGACCGCCTCGTCGTAGGCCAAACTGAGTTCGGCCTGCTCAGCCGCCCGGGTTGCGTAGAAGATCGCCCGGTCGGTCTCCCCGGGTCCGGCCAGGCCGAAATGCCAGGCCAGCTCTCCCAGCCGGCTGTCCGGCCGGTCGCGGACCTGGTGTTCGATCGCCTCGCCGATATCCCGATGGATCCTGGTCCGGCGGGTCAGACCGATCCGGTCTGCGAGGGCGCTCCGCAGGAGGGCGTGGACGAAGGAGTAGCGTCCGGGGAGGACGTCCGATTCGTCCAGGAGCCCTGCCGCGACCGTCCTGTCGAGCAGATCGATGATCGAATCCTCGTCGAGCGGGGTGGTTCGTTTCAGGATGGTCAGGTCGAAGTCCCGGCCGATCAGTGCGGCTCGTTGAAGCAGCTCGTCGGTCCCCTCGGGGAGCCGCGCAACCCTTCTGGTGATCAGATCGACGGCTTCGGCCGGGAGGGTGTCCGCGATCTGCCCTCCGGCCTCCTCGAGATGCAGAACCAGCTGTTCGACCAGGAACGGGTTGCCCCCGGTCTGGTCCCGCAGAGTTGTTGCCAGTTCGGGGTCGAGGCGACCATTGATCAAGCGGGCGACCTCGGCCGTCGTGAGCGGCGGGATCTCCAGTCGGGTGGCCGGGAGCCGACGCTGAAGATTGGCCACCGTCTCGGGCAGCAGACTGTCGTCCGGCAGTTCGTCGTCCCGGTAGAGCCCGAGCGCCAGGACCCCGCCGGGTGGGTTATCTCCGGCGAGCCCGGCCAGAAGCATCAGGGTGGACCGGTCGGCCCAGTGGAGATCGTCGAGAATGATCAGCATCGGTTTGAGCGCGGAGAGGCGACCGATCATTCTCATCACCGCATCGAACAGAGCTCGGCGTTCCGATTCCAGGTCTGCGGGCGGACCGGGAGCCGGCAGGTCAAGCCGCTTCACCAGCTCCGGCAGGATCCGGGCCAGGGTCGGACCGTCGCTGCCGATGATCCGGGTCGTCTCGTTGCCGTCGACCTGGGTGAGGGCGGATCGGAGCAGTCCGGTCCAAAGCCGCAGCGGACGGACCTCGTCCGGTTCCGCCCGCCCGTAGATGACCGCCATGTCGTCCCGGCATGCCGCAAGTTCGGCCGCCAGTCGCGTCTTGCCCATGCCGCCCTCGCCGCTGAGCAGGGCGATCCGGATGCCGCCGGAGACCGCGAGGTCAAGCTCCGCCTTCAGGGCGTTCAGAACTTCGGCCCGACCGACCAGGTCAATCCGGTCCAGCCGGGGGTCGATCAGCCGGCCGATCTCGGCCGGGGTGAGGGCGGATCGCCGATCGCTCCCGACCGGGTCCGGCCGGGACGCGACTTCGGCGCTCCCACCGACCGAAGCGGAACCTTCGTGGGCGTTGAGCAGCCGGTCGTGAATCGCGGAGAGTTCGGGCGCCGGGAAGGAACCCAACTCGTCGCGGAGCAACTGGCGGAACTCCTCGTAGGCACGCAGGGCCTCGGCCACGTTCCCCTGGGCTTCCATCACTTCCAGCAGCGCCAGCCGGGCGGACTCCCGGAAGCGCGACAGTTCGATCGCTTCCCGTGCCGCCCGTTCTGCCCGGGCGAGGTGTGAACCGCCAAGCGCTGCCCCTGCTCGCGCAACAAGTTCCAGGGCTTCCAGGCGAAGGTCGTCGAGTTCGCGCCGCAGTTCGTCGATCCATCCCGCCTCGAGACCGGGAAGCAGCCCACCGGCCAGGATCGCCTCGGCCGAACCGGCCGCTTCCCAGGCTGCGCTCTCGCGCCTTTCCTCGATCGCGAGTCGGGCCAGGCCGACCTCCTCTCTGGCGATCTCCCAGTCGATCGAGGCTTCGCCCCCGAGCGCCAGCTCCAGTTCGGTGCGACCCTCGATCCGTCCAGGTCCGAGGGCCTTTCTCAGGCGCGAAAGTGGAGGGGCGAGCAGACTCTCGCCACCGTTCGGCAGACCCTCGTCCGCCCACAGCGCCTCGATCAGTTCGTCACGTCTCACCGGCCTGCCCCGGTTGATCGCGAGGAAAGCGAAAATCAGTCGGCCCTGACGTCCGGGCAGTCTTTCCTCAAGGCGCTCTCCGTCCCATTCGACGGTGAGACGCCCGCAGAGCGTGATTTGTGGGTTGGGAGGGGTCTGGTTCATCACAGGTGTTCGGCTGCAGGCCGAAGATCCAGGTCGAGTCGGGATCGGGGATTCTTCCAGCCATGTCAACAGCGATCAAGGGTCCGTCTCGCGGTCTTCCCGGATAGTGCCGATTGGCTGAACTGCATCCGATCCGGACCGGCCGATGGATCGTGTCCGCCCGATGTACGATCAGAGATCTGCTGCCATCAGGTTCATGGCGCCCTCGAAACCTCCGATCACCCTGTCGCTCCATCCGATCATCGACCTCCTGCTGGAGGAAAGCGCCGTCGCCCGTCTCTCGGCGCGGCTCCGTGATGCTGCGGCCGCCGGCGAGGAGGCCGAGCGAGTTGTACGGGTCGGGGTTTCGACTTCGCTGCGCCCGGCACTGCTGGCAGCCACATTCGAGGACGAGGCCGGACTCGCGGACCGCGCCGCCATGGTGGTCACCCCGGACGACCGTTCGGCCCGGGAACTGACTGCTGCCCTCACCGCGTTCCTCGGCCCGCGACCGGTGCGGATCTATCCGTCCCGCGGTACCGGATACTCATCGCAGATCTCGCCACCCCCGCACCTGACCGGCCTCAGGATCGATGCTCTCGACTCGTTCGGCCGGGACGAAGGCAGGCCGTCGCTGGTGGTTGCCTCGGCGATCGCCCTGGCTGAGGCAGTTCCGGACGCATCACTCCGGCCGGCCGGATTCTCCCTCCGGCGGGGAGCGGAGTACGACCCGTCGAAGCTCGCCGTGGACCTTGCGGACGCCGGCTACGAGCGGGTTGATCAGGTCACCGAACGGGGCCAGTTCGCAGTTCGCGGGGGGATCCTCGACATCTTTGCGGCCACCGAGGACCGGGCTGCCAGAGTCGACTTCTTCGGTGACGAGATCGAGACGATCCGCTGGTTTTCAACCTTCACCCAGCGCTCATTGGGGGAAACCGACCGGCTCGATCTCGCTCCCGCCGCCGAGCTGAACGCCGACCACCGGGAGCTCGCCGAGCTTGCCTTCGCCGAGTCGCGGGAGGACGGCGAACCGGTTGATCTGGCTGAACTGCTGCCGCTGGACGACTTCCGGCCCCCGCTGGACCTCGTTCCCGCGGATACGGCAGTGATCCTGGTTTCGCCCGAAGAGATCGAGCCCTCGCTGAAGGATCACTGGGAAGACGTGACCACGGCGATGCACGCTGAAGATGCCCGTCATCTCTAC
This sequence comes from Solirubrobacterales bacterium, assembly GCA_023958085.1. GTDB lineage: Bacteria > Actinomycetota > Thermoleophilia > Solirubrobacterales > 70-9 > 67-14. Next base: position 10,512 of record JAMLGI010000006.1, read on the forward strand.
GTGGACGTGAGGGGGCCCCTTCACGATCGGGCGGTCCTCCAGGTAACCCGTCCATCGGATCCCATGACGGAGTCCACCGAGGATTCCTCCGTGCAGGACCAACCCGGTGATTCCCCCGCGGTCGAACCTGCCACCGCTACTGAAGCGCCGTCGGTGGGGCCCCCCGGCGGAACTCCCGGTGAGAAATTGCCTGCCGCGGCAGGCACTTCGATAGCTTACCGGGCGGGGGGGGGGGCCCCCCCCCGGCCGCTCCCACCAGCCTCACGAACTTCCGCGCGATGACCGCCGAGACCCCGGCCCGGAATCTGAAGGAGGCGGAGGCCGAGCTGGCCAAACTGGTCGAGGCCGGCTACCGCACCGTGGTCGCCTTCGACAGCAGGGGAGAGGCCGAGCGGGCCCGGTACGGGTTCGAGCGGACCGAGGCGAAGATCCTCGAGCAGGGTCGGGTTCCGGAACGGGCGGCGATCACCCTGATCGAGCAGCGTCTGGCCGAGGGCTTCGTCTGGCCCGAAGCCAGGGTCGCTGTGATGCCGTATCGGCGTCTCCTGAACCGGCGCCGCCGGGCCGAGGAGCGGGCCCCCGAAGGGGTACGCGGGCGGCTGGCGTTTTCGGAGCTCCGGGTCGGTGACCACGTGGTCCACGAGGACCACGGGGTGGCCCGGTTCGCCGGATTCGAGACCCGCGAGGTCGGCGGGATCACCCGCGACTACCTGCTGCTCGAGTACAAGGGGGAGGACCGGGTCTACGCCCCGACCGACCAGTTCGAGAAGCTCTCTCGATACGCGGGCGGAGCCGCCACCCCGACTCTTTCGGCCCTTGGTGGCAAGAAGTGGCTGAACATGAAGGCCCGGGCCCGGCGTGCCGCCTCCGAGATCGCCGGGGAGCTGGTCAACCTGTACGCGGAGCGCCGCACCCGCCGGGGACACGCCTTCAGTCCCGATTCGGAATGGCAGATGACCCTCGAAGCGGCCTTCCCGTGGCGCGAGACCGCGGATCAGATCGAGGCGATCGAGGCGGTCAAGTCCGACATGGAGTCGCAGCGGCCGATGGACCGGCTGATCTGCGGGGATGTCGGCTACGGCAAGACCGAGGTGGCGATCCGGGCGGCGGTCAAGGCGGCCGCTGACGGCAAGCAGGTGATGATCCTAGCCCCGACCACGATCCTCGCCCAACAGCATCTCGGCACCTTCCGTGAACGTCTCGCCGACCTGCCGTTCCGGGTGGACGGAGTTTCCAGACTGCGCAAGCCGGGCGAGGTGAAGCAGGTGGTGGCCGAGTGGGGGGAGGGAAAGGTGGATGTGCTGATCGGCACCCACCGGCTGCTCTCACGGGATGTCCGGGCGAAGGATCTGGGGCTGGTGGTGGTCGACGAGGAGCAGCGCTTCGGGGTGAAGCAGAAGGAGCTGCTGCGGCAGTTGAAGCTCAAGGTGGACGTACTCGCCATGTCGGCCACCCCGATTCCCCGCACCCTCCAGATGTCGATGGCCGGACTCAGGGACATCTCGGTGATCGAGACTCCGCCCGAGGGCCGCCGTCCGGTCCGCACCTACGTCGGCCCGTGGGACGAAAGCCTGGTCGAGCGTGCGGTCCGGCGTGAAGTGGCCCGCAAGGGCCAGATCTTCTTCCTCCACAACCGGGTCGAAACCCTCGAGGACGCGGCCGAAAGGCTGCGGGCCCTGGTGCCGGAGGTCCGGGTGATCATCGCCCACGGCCAGATGGAGGAGCGGGAACTGGAGGCAGCCATGCTCACCTTCATGCGCGGTGATGCCGATGTGCTGGTCGCAACCACGATCATCGAGTCGGGCATTGACATTCCGGCGGCGAACACACTGATCGTCGACCGGGCCGATCACCTCGGTCTGGCGCAGGCCTACCAGATCCGGGGTCGGGTCGGGCGCTCCCGGGACCGAGCCTTCGCGTATCTCCTCTACCCGACCGAGGAGTCCCTCACCGCCGATGCCTCGACCCGGCTCGCCACCCTGGCCGATCACACCGAACTCGGTTCCGGATTCCGGATCGCGATGCGAGATCTCGACATCCGCGGGGCGGGCAACCTGCTCGGCGACGAGCAGTCGGGCCACGTTGCCGCGGTCGGTTTCGAGCTCTACTGCCAGTTGATCGACGAGGCGGTCGCGGCGCTGGCCGGCCGGGACGAGGAGGCCGAGGTCCCGGAGCCGGTCCGGCTCGATGTCGGGGTGGACGCCTACCTGCCGGCCTCCTACATCCCGTTCGAGGCGGCCAAGATCGACCTTCACCGGCGGATCGCCGGAGCCAGACGAAGCGGAGAGCTCCGACAGCTCGGGGACGAGATGATCGACCGGTTCGGGCCGATCCCGGAAGAGGTGGCCAACCTGATCAGCCTCCAGCGCGCCCGGATCCAGCTCGGTACGGCCGGCGCTGCCGGGATCCAGTTCCGTGGCGGAAAGCTGACCGTCACCGGGATCGAACTCGATTCCGGGGAGTCAGGCCGTCTCAGCGAGAAGGTGGAAGGCGCGCTGTATGACTGGCGCCGGAAGGAGGTGTCGGTCCGGGTCCCCGGTGAACCCTCCGCCAGACTCGAGGCCACCTCGACCGTCGCCGCGGCACTCGCCGATCTCAAGACAAGCGGGTGATCCCTGCACAACCGGCCCATATATGCTGCCCACTCGCAGCCAAGCCGCAACTCGAGAGTTTTCCAGGAGGAGCCACAGCACATGACCGGGGCACGCAAGTTCGGGATCGTCACATTCGGGGCGATCCTCATCGCACTTTTCGTCATCATCGGACTCGCGCAGGGGATCGGTCGTCCCTCGGTGCAGGATGGTGACATCGCACTGGTTCAGGATGTGGAGGGGGCTCCCGACAACCGGATCGACATCTCGCAAAAGCAGTACGACCGGGCCTTCATCCAGGCCTGGAAGCGGGCCGGTCTCAAGGTCAGCCCGAAGCGGCGTGACGCCCAGTACAAGCAGGTACACGAAGGGGCGATCAGCGACCTTCTCGACCAGGCCTGGCTCAACGGCGAAGCGGCAGAGCTTGGAATCAACGCCAGCGATCGCGAGATCGAGGCCGAGCTGACCAACATCAGGAACCAGCAGTTCCCGGACGAGGCGGCCTTCGACAAGTTCCTCAAGGAGAGCGGCTTCAACATGGACGAGGTCAAGGACCGGGTCCGGCTGCAGGTGCTTTCCAACAAGATTCAGGAGAAGATCACCGGTTCGATCAAGAAGGCCGACGAGTCCGACATCGAACAGGCCTACGAGGCAAACAAGCAGGCCTTCACCACCCCGGCCACCCGTGACATCCGGCTGATCGTGACCGACTCCGAGAAACGGGCCGAAGCGGCAAAGCAGGCGCTCGGCGAGAATCCCGACGAGAAGACCTTCGCCAAGGTTGCCAAGGAGTACTCGACCCACGCCTCCAAGAGCCAGGGTGGGGAGACGGTGGCCACCGAGGGCGCCTTCCCGGACCCGGCCGGCAGCGACATCATGAAGGCGACCAAGGATCAGCTCGAAGGTCCGATCAAGGCCGGCGACCAGTTCTACATCTTCAGCGTCACCAAGATCACCGACGAGAAGGTCCAGCCGCTGGAGAAGGTCCGCGACCAGATCGAGCAGCAGGTCCTGCCGACCCTCCAGCAGAAGGCGATGCAGGACTTCGTCAGCGACTACAACGCGAAGTGGAAGTCCCGCACGGTCTGCGCCGACGGGTACGTGATCTCCCGTTGCTCCAACTTCAAGGGCGACGGACGGCCCCAGGATGCCGATCCGGCCTGTTACAAGCCGGGCGCCGGCAAGAAGGCGGCTGCCGGGAAGCTGGCCTGTCCGGCTCCGGTCGGCCTCTGGAAGCCGCTGGCTCCCGGATCGAACGCGACCGCTTCCGGTCTCGGTCAGCAGGCGCAGGCGCTACCCCAGGGGCCGATCCCGGCCGGTGACTCAACCAAGGCCCCCGCAGCCGGTGCCGGCGGAGCCGGGGCTCTCGGCGGCGTGACCGGTGGGGCGGCCAGCGGAGCTGCCGGTGGATCAGCGGCAGCCCAGGCAGCCGCGGCCCAGGCAGCCGCGGCCCAGGCGGCGGCCCAGGCCGGCGGGCAGTAGCCGCCATGGCCGGGGGCGAGAAACTGCCCGCGGCTCTGGCCCGACTCGATGAGGTGACCCGCAGACTGCGGGTCACCTGTCCGTGGGACATCGCCCAGGACGAAAGGTCGATCGTTCCTCACACGGTGGAGGAGGCCTACGAACTGGCCGAGGCTGCCCGGCGGAACGATTTCGCAGCGATGCGCGACGAGCTCGGCGACGTGCTCTTCCAGGTGGTCTTCCTTGCGCTCCTCCTGGAGGAACGCGGGGAGGGGGACCTGCCGTCGGTGGCCGACGGCCTCACCGAGAAGTTGATCCGCCGTCATCCCCACGTGTTTCCCCCGGAGGGACCCGGGCCGGACGGGTCCGAGGAGATCGAGACAGCGGACGACGTTCGTCGCCAGTGGGACGAGATCAAGCGGGATGTCGAGGGTCGGACTTCGGAGGATGACTGGAAGAAACCGGGTCTTCCCGCCCTGATCTTTGCGAACAAGGTCCAGTGGAAGCTGGATCCCGGGAAACGGCCGGCCAACGCCGGGGCCGAAAGCCCGGACCGGGATCGGGCCGAACGGGAGATCGGGGAGCTGCTCTGGTCCGCGGTCGAACAGGCCCGCAGCCTTGGAGTCGATCCGGAGCTCGCCCTGCGGACCGTGGCCGAGCGCCACGCCGTCGAGCGGTCCTGACCCACCGGCCGCCTCCCCGAAGGCGGCGCCGCGGCGGGAAGCCGGTTCGATGCGGGCTTCCGGAGTCGGTGGCGCAGCAATAGACTCCGAGGCCAGATGAGCACAATCGAAGCCGTCCACGCCCGTCAGATCCTCGACTCCCGGGGCAACCCCACGGTGGAGGTCGAGGTCACTCTCGAGACCGGCCACCGCGGGTTGGCTGCGGTCCCGTCCGGAGCTTCCACCGGGGAGTTCGAGGCGGTCGAGCTGAGGGACGGCGGGGAGAGCTGGCACGGTAAGGGTGTTGCCGGGGCGGTCGCCAACGTGAACGGCGAGATCCGGAAGGCGCTGATCGGCTTCGATGCAACCGACCAGGCCGGTCTCGACCGGCTGATGATCGAGCTCGACGGGACCGCGAACAAGGGCCGACTCGGCGCCAACGCGATCCTTGGGGTTTCGCTGGCGGCAGCGAAGGCTGCGGCGGCGATGGAGCAGCGGCCGCTTTACGAGTACCTTGCCCGGATCTACGGTGAGCCGGATCCGTCGCTGCTGCCGGTGCCGATGATGAACGTTCTCAACGGTGGCGCCCACGCCGACAACTCGGTCGATTTCCAGGAGTTCATGGTGATGCCGGCCGGAGCGGACTCCTTTTCCGAATGCCTCCGCATCGGTACCGAGGTTTTCCACTCCCTGAAGAAGACCCTGGCCGCCAACGGGCTGAACACCGCCGGCGGGGACGAGGGCGGGTTCGCACCGGATCTCTCCTCGAACGAGGCGGCGCTTGAAATGCTGATGTCGGGGATCCGGGAGGCCGGCTACGAACCCGGCCGGGACGTGTTCATCGCGCTCGATCCGGCCACCAGCGAAATCTACGCTGACGGCAGCTACCGCCTGGAGCATGAGGACCGGTCGCTCACGGCCTCCGAGATGGCCGACTACTGGGCCTCCGCGGCGGAGCGTTTCCCGATCGTCTCGATCGAGGACGGCATGGACGAGGAGGACTGGGATGGCTGGAAGCTGCTGACCGAGCGGCTCGGCGAAACCGTCCAGCTGGTCGGGGACGACCTGTTCGTGACCAACCCGGTGCGCCTCAAGCGAGGCATCGACGCCGGGGTCGGCAACTCGATCCTGGTGAAGGTAAACCAGATCGGCACCCTGACCGAGACCTTCGAGGCGATCCGGATGGCGACCGAAGCCGGTTACACGGCTGTGATCTCCCACCGTTCGGGCGAGACCGAGGACACCACGATCGCCGATCTCGCCGTCGCCACCGGGGCCGGGCAGATCAAGACCGGTGCCCCCTCCCGTTCGGACCGGGTAGCCAAGTACAACCGGCTGATCCGGATCGAGGAAGAGCTGGGCGATCGCGCCCGGTTCGGAGGCATCTCCGCCTTGAAGAGAGGCGCTTGAAGGAAATGACCATGCGACCCAGAAGGGTCGTGTGTGTCAGCGAACGCCCGCGCCCAGGCCGTCGGCCGTCGTCCCCCGCGGCGACGCCCGGCACCGCGCCGCAACGCCGGTCGACCCGGTGCGGGCCGGATCCGGTGGGACCGTGCCGGCCGGATCGCCTTTGTCGCCGTCCTCTCGCTGCTGGCCCTTGCCGCGATCAAGCCCGCGGTGAATCTGGTCCAGAACTACCGTCTGGTCAGTCAGACCCGGGTGCGACTCCACGCGGCCCAGGCCGAGACCGATCGCCTCGAACGCAAGGTGAAGCACCTGCGCGGAGATTCCGTCCTCCGTCTCGAGGCCAGGCGTCAGGGAATGATCGAGCCGAACGAACGGGCCTGGGTGGTGAACGGCGCCGGTCGCTGATTCGGGGATCGGCGGTCAGACGTTGAGCCTCTTCCAGTACACATTCGGTACCGCCCTGGTCGCGGCCTTTGTCGGGTCTGTTGCCTACACGGCCTGGCTCCTCCGGGCCAGGTTTCTGCCGGGCTGGAGCGGGCCGCCGGCCCGCCTGGTTGAAACCGTGGCCGGTCTCGGAGTCGTGGTGGCGGTCGCCGAGCTCCTGGGTCTCTTCGGACTGATCCACCCCTGGACTCTGGTTCCGGTAGCCGCTGGCCTGGCCCTCCTCGGACGTTTCGTTCTGCGACGCATCCCGGCAGTCGACAGGGTTGACCCCGAGGTCAGCTCGGTTCCGCCCAGCCCCGGGGTGCCGGGTGGCATCTGGCCCTGGCTCGCCGCGATCACGGTCGCTTTTCTGCTGGTCGCCCAGTGGGGCTCCTTCGTCGCCCAGAACCTCGATCACGGGATCACCAACTTCGATTCCGTCTGGTACCACCTGCCCTACGCCGCGGAGATCGCCCGCACCGGCTCGGTCACCTGGTTCACGCATACCGAGACGGTCTTCACCAACTGGTTCTACCCGCAGAACTCGGAACTGATCCACGGTCTCCTGATCAGTCTCACCGGCCGGGAGTTCCTCTCCGTCTTTGTCAACATGGCCTGGCTCGGACTCGCCCTGCTGGCCGGCTGGTGCGCCGGACGACCCTACGGCCGCCCTCACCTGACCATGATCGCCGCGGCGGTGGTGCTCTCGGCCCACACGCTCGTTGTCCGGGAGCCCGGCACCGCCAAGAACGACGTCGTGACCGTGGCCCTGGTTCTCGCCGGGATCGCGATCCTGCTCAACCGCAGTTCGGCGGCCAAGGACGGCTTCGGCCGGGTCTCCCCGGGCTGGGCGGTCGCCGCCGGCGGCCTGGCGATCGGTCTCGCCGCCGGGACCAAGGTGACCGCACTGGCCGCCGCGGCGATGATGACTCTTGCGGTGGGTTATGCCGCGACCGCCGGTCGGCGGGCGAGAACGATCGCCGTCTGGCTGGGTGCGCTGCTGGTCGGGGGAGGCTGGTGGTATCTGCGAAACCTGTTCGCGAGTGGCAACCCGCTTCCCCAGATTGACCGGCTCGGGCCGTTTGCCCTTCCGGGGCCGGATCGCCTCCAGGCCGGCCGGCCCGACTACACGGTGGCCCACTACCTGACCGACACCACGATCTGGCGCGAGTACTTCGTCCCCGGTCTCGAACAGGGTTTCGGGCGGCTCTGGCCGGTCCTGGTGGTGATCGCCGTGCTCGGGGTGACGGCGCTGGTCTTCCGCGGTCCGGGACGGCTGACCCGGGCTCACGGAGCCGTCGCCCTGATCGCTCTGCTGGCATATCTGGTCACCCCGCTGGGGGCGGCCGGGCCGGCGGGACACCCGACCGCATTCTCGATCAACCTGCGGTTTCTCGCCCCGGCCCTGGCTCTCGCCCTGGTGCTGGTACCGCTCCTGCCCTGGTTCGACCCCGGACGCCGCCTGCGGACCGCATTCGGGTTGTTGCTCGGACTGCTCTTCCTGATCAGTTGGGCGGAGCATCCGCTCGGCTCGACCCCCGGGACCGTTTTCGGGCTCGCACTGGCCTTGCTGTTCGTCGCCCTGCCCGCCTTGGCCTGGCAGCTACGTGACCGCTGGCCCCGGGCGGGTGTCGCGGGGTCAATCGGTCCGGTCGGCGCGGCGGTGGGTGCCGCCACCGTCCTGCTGGTTCTCGTCGGCTGGCCGCTGTCCCAACGGTACTTCGAGTACCGGTACGCCGAGTTCGAACCGGACTCGGGGCTGACCGAGGCCTACGACTGGGCGAACGGGACTCGGGGAAAGCGGATCGGCCTGGCCGGGACCACCGCCGGGTTCAGGGCTTTCGGCTTCTACGGGCCCGACCTCACAAACCGGGTGATCTACATCGGCGCCCCGGGTCCGGCCGGTGCCTTCAACGCGATCGGGAGTTGCCGCCGGTTCGTCCGTGTGGTGAACGAATCCCGGCTCGATTATCTGGTCACTTCGCCCTACCTCAACTTCCTCGATCCGGCACGGCCGGTTCGCTCACCCGAGACGAGCTGGGTTCGCGAAGAACCCGCCCTCGTCCCGGTTGTGGTCAACGGCCCGGTCCGGATCTGGGGGGTGCGTGGCCGGCTTGATCCGGAGCGGTGCCCCTCTCGGGGCGGAGGTGATTTCATCCCCGGACGGGTCGAGCCGACATCGCGGTGAGCTACCCGCTGGAGAACGCCCTGTTTGCCTGGGAGTCCGGGATCGAGTCGTTGCGGAGTCTGGAACGGGACGGGACGCTCCGCGGTGACGCGGTCACGGTTCCGGTCCGTAACGAGCTTCGTCGTCGCCTCGGGGCCACCTTCACCGCCGCCGAACTGGCGGACCTCTACGGCTCCGGCACCGACTGGGTGCTGCAACTTCCCGGGATCGACCCCGGCCTGGCCGACCTGCAGGAACTGGTCGATGCAGCCTTCTGGCTCCACCTCCAGGCTGCGGCCGACTTCGCCGGCGGGCGTCGGATCATCCCCGACTGAAGCGGCGGCTACCGGTCGCCGGACTCGGCGGAGTCGCCGACCCGGCGGATCACGATCTGGTCGCGCTCCACCGTGACCGTCACCTCACGCTGGTCGGCCCAGTGTTCGGTGTAGTTCTGGATGTCCTGAATCGCCGGATCCAGCCAGAGGCCGAACCCGTCTTCACCATGGTCGAAAGTGCCTTCGAGCTGGTTGCGGCGACCGCGCCGTCCCCGGCGACGACGTGAGCGCGGCCGGGCTTCGGCCTCCCCGCCGTCGGCTTCTTCGCCGGAGCTGTCGGAGTCCTCCTGCGGCGAGTCCGCCTCGGACTTCCGCCGGGAATCCTCTTCCGCTTTCCGCTTTGCGGCTTCCTCCTCCTCGGCCTTCTGTCGGGCTTCGTCGGCTGCTGCCGCAGCCTCGATCTCGGCCTCGATCTCGTCCCGGAGGTCGTGCCCGGGGCTGCTGTCGTCCCCGCTGTCGGGGGACAGTTCGTGCTGTCGCCGGAACTCCCTCAGTTCGGAGGCGCTGACCTCAAGCTGATGGGCGATCCAGGCATCGGTGCGACCCTGCTGGACCCAGATCCTGATCTGGTTGAGTTGGGGGCGAAGTGATCGGCGTGACATAGCGGGGACCGAGTCTATTCGACTGTTGCCTGAGGTTGCGATCCGGTGTTTGGGGGCGGATGCAGTGGAGGGCAGGGTTGAGCCCGGGCGGGCCGGGTATATCCTGTGTTCCCCGTGAAGGCCAGGCTTCAACGGGTCGGAAGACGCGGAGCAGTAAGCTACGCAAAATTCGGTATAAATCGAAGCCCCTCCGAATGGAGTCCCATGCTGGTCCTCACACGCAAGAAAGAACAGAGCATCATCATCGGGGATAACGTCGAGATCATGGTTCTCGGGGTTTCCGGTGACAAGGTCCGTCTCGGCATTACCGCGCCCCGCGAGGTGGATGTCTTCCGCAAGGAAGTCATCGCTGAACGTGGTGGCAGCAGCAGCGGACAGTAGGGCCGGGTCCAGGCCGGCAGAAACTGCAGTTTCCGGGCGCTGGGGGCGTCCGGAAGAGGCACCGTCCGAATCAGGACATGAACAGTGTCAGCGCCTCGAACATCGCCACGGTCACCACGACCACGGTGATTGTAAGGCAGACTGCGAGCACGCTGAAACGCACCTTGCCCTGCTGCTGGGAGCGGGACACCCGGCGGGCCCTGGAGCGGTTGACCGCACGTGAACGAAGCTGCTCGCGTCGGCGCTGCTCGAGCACCTTCTGCTGCTCGAAGGCGGACTCGAACTGGGTGAGGGTCTGGCGCATTTTCATGAGGAAGGCCCGCGACCGGGCCGTTCACGACCGTATCAGAGTGAGCGCGAGAGTCAATCCGAGCCTAAGGGACTGTGAGCAACCGCACACACTGGAACCGGCGGCTCCGACCGGCTTCCCGCATGAAAACGGCCCTCGCCGCCAGACCGGCGGTGAGGGCCGTTTCGGGAACTGAATCCCCGGCGGGTTGAGCTCTACGGAGTCCGCTTCACGTTGGCGAGCAGGGTCTCCTTGATCTGCCCGATGATCTCGAGCGCCTCGCTCCATTCACGCTGCCACACGTTGCGGCCGAAGATCACGCCCGAGCCGCCGGCGTTCATCACCGACTTGGTGTTCTCCAGCACGGTGGCGTCGTCGGTCTTCGATCCGCCCGAGAGCACGACCAGGGAGCGACCGGCCGATTCGACGCAGGCCTGCATCGCTTCGTCGGCGGTGACGCTCATCTCGTTGTAGGGGGCCTGGGTCGCCTTGTCCTTCTCCGGATCGATCTTCGGGTAGTTCAGCTTGACCACGTCGGCGCCCATCTCCATGGCGAGCCGGGCCGCGTAATCGATCGCGTAAAACGAACCGGCTCCGCCCTTGGCGTCGATCGCCTCGCCCCGCGGGTAGGACCAGATCACCAGCGGCATTCCGAACCGGTCGCAGTCCTGGCGAACCTGACGGAGCTGGATCAGATCCTCATCCTGCCGCGGTGACCCGACGTACAGGGTGTAGCCGATCGCGTCGGCACCGAGGCGCACCCCGTCCTCGACGGTCGCGTTGCAGGCCGAGAACGCCTTGTCGGAGGAAGGAATGTCGGTCTTGCCGTTCACCTTGAGGATCAGCGGCACCTCACCCGCGTAGTCGGGGTAGTACTTCTCGGCCATGCCGATCTGGCAGGCGAGAGCCGAGTAGCCGGCCTCGGCGGCCAGCTTGAACTGGTACTCCGGATCCTTCGAAGCGGGGTTGGGAAAGAAGTCACGGGGACCGTGCTCAATGCCCTGATCGATCGGCAGCAACATCAGGGTGCCGTTTCCGGGACCGAACTCGTAAAGCAGGCGACGCAAGCGGGCACGCTTGCCCGGGGCAAGGGTGGCGAGCAGGGAGTTCTGCTCGGACCGGGAGCTGGCTTCCATAATGCGGTCAATCCTCCTGGGAGAAGTTGGTGAAAGGCCAGTATGGCAACTGGGAGGCCCTTTCCGGCTCCCGCCGAAGTTGAGAGCCGGACGGAGCGGGTACCGGGAAGTATCCTGCCGAAGCGGAAGCCGTATGAACGAGACCGAACTGAGCGTTGTCTGCAAGTCATGCGGGGCCGAGGTGAGCCCCTACGTGACCGAGTGCCCGTACTGCGGAACCCGGTTGAGGAAGCGGGCCCCGGAGCTCGAACGGCGGGACGGCGGCCTCGAACCGAAGCGCTCCCGCCGGGAGCGGCGCCGGGAACGCAAACGTGCTGCCCGGGCCCGGCGTCGCAACTCCCCGACCCCGGACTCCCGGGCCGAACGATTCAGCGGCACGTACTCCCTGGCGGCTCTGATCCTGCTGGCGGTTCCGGCGATCGCCCTGGTGGTCCGGATCGCGTTCGGCTGGTCCCCGATCGATTTCGGCGCCCTGGTCGTCCCGATCGAGCAGAGCTGGTGGCGGTTTCTCGCTACCCCGTTCGTCTACGGGTCGATCGGGTACGCCTTCGTGGTCGGCCTCGTCCTGGCCGTTTTCGTGCCGGGCATCGAACGTCGGCTCGGAACGGTTCCGACCCTGCTCCTCCTTGTCGCCTGCGGCGTGCTCGGTGCAGTTGCTGCCTACGGGATCGGGACAGCGGTCGGGGGAGTGACCGTGATCAGCGGCGGCAACGGAATCGCCCTGGGTGCGATCGCCGCCTGGTACTTCACGTCCCGAACCGGAATCCGGTCGTCGGGCGAGGCCCCGGACCTGGCCGGCCTCGCGGTCTGCGCCGCGGTTGTCCTGCTCCTGCCGCTCGTGGTCGACGGGGTGTCTGCCTGGGCGGGACTGGTCGGCGGGCTGACCGGCGCCCTGGGCGGGCTGCTCGCGGACCGGGCCGGCAGACGGTCGGGCCGGGGACTGTAGGCTCCGGGCGTGGCTGAACCGACCTTTTCCGAGGAAGAACTGAGGGCGGCGGTCGAGCGGCTGGGAGATCCCGAGAGATTTCGTGAAGCCGAGGCCGTGGTTGCCTCCGCCGCCCCGGAACTTCAGACGGTGCTGGTCACCGCGCTGGGCAGCGGGGGGTGGTTCGGCGAGTCTCACCAGACCGAGACCCTGAAAGCGGCCACCATCCCGGACGAGGACCAGCGCCTCACCGCGGTCCGGGCGCTTCTGACCGAGGAGACGCATCTCGGGATGATGGTCGGAGTAGCGGTCGGCTGGGCCTTGAGAAAGGAGCTGACAGCCGCGACCGGATCCGGCCCGGGTTCGGACGAAACCCTGGAAATCGGCGGCGAACCCGCCCCCATCGAGGAGAGCTGATCATGGAGATCAAGTACCACGGACATTCCTGTTTCGAGCTGTCGGACGGAACAGCCACCCTGCTGATCGACCCTTTCCTGGCCCCGAACAACCCGGCGGCCACCGCTACCGCCGATCAGGTTGAGCCGACCCATGTGGCAATCACCCACGGGCACGCCGATCACGTCGCCGACGCGGTCGCGGTAGCCACCCGAACCGGGGCGCACTGCGTGGCGATCGTCGAGCTCGCCAACTGGCTGGTCTCACGCGGAGTGGAGGAGGAAAAGGTCTCCGACCCCAACCTCGGCGGTACCGTCAGCTTCGACTGGGGTTCGGTCAAGCTGGTCCCCGCCTGGCACACCAACACCCTGCCCGGCTCGGCCAAGCAGCCGTTCAGCGCCGAACACGGCGTCCCGATCGGAACTCCGGCGGGTCTGATCATCGAGATTGGCGGCCTGACCATCTACGACGCGGGCGACACCTGCCTCTTCGGTGACATGGAACTGATCGGTCGCCGGCATCACGTAGATGTGGCGCTGCTTCCGATCGGCGGCCACTACACGATGGATCGCCATGACGCCGTCTACGCCGCCGAACTGATCGGGGCCAAACGGGTGATCCCGATTCATTACGACACCTTCCCGCTGATCGAGACCGACGTCGAGGAGTTCAGCCGGGACCTCTCCGGGAGCGGAATCGAGACCCTGGCCCTGAAGCCGGGCGAGACCGCAACCCTCTGAGCTGCCCGCCACCGGTCAGGAAAAGCGCGAGCCCCCGGGTTTGAAACCGGAGGCTCGTCGTTTTCTGAATGTCTGCCGGCTGGCTAGCGGTTGGGGCCGGTCGGAGTGCCGCTGCCACCCGGGCTCGGGGCACCCGGGGCGATCGGCGGGGCCGGCTCGCTGACCGGCGGGGTGCTGGTTCCGGGAGCCTGGGGTGCGCTGGGCTGGGCGGGCGCGGTTGCCGGAACCGAGGGGTCCACCGGGGGAGCGGCCGGGTCGGTCGGAACGTTCACGACCTCACCGTCAAACCCTGCGTCACCGCCGTTGTGGCTGGTGTCACTGGCGGGGGTGCCGGTCGTGGTTGAAGGCTGCGAGTCGATCGCCGGGCTGCCGTTCTCGGCCAGTGCGGGCGGCGGGGTCGGAGCCGGGGCCGGGGCCGGTTCGGCCGGCGGGGCCGGAACCGGTTCGGTGGCCGGTTCGGCGGCGGCCGGATCGATTGCCGGGTCGGCGGGCGGAGTGGCGGACTGAACCGTCCGGATCGGGTCCGCCATCGGCTTGGGCAGGTCGGCGGCCACCGTCTTCGTGGTCGGGCTGACTCCTTCGTTGGCGCCGCTGGAAACCACCTTGCGCTTGACCTCGACCGCACCGGCGGTGATCACCGCGGCGGTCACCACCCCGGCCAGGGCCTTGGCCCCGACCGCGCCGGTGACGGCGCTGATCCCGGATGCGGCGGCGCCACCTGCTCCGGCACCGACCGCTCCGGCACCGGCGGCTCCGGCCGCGGTGGAAGCTCCTCCGGCGGCTCCGGCTCCGGCACCTGTGCCGGCGGTTGCCCCCGCTCCGGCGCCACCACCGAATCCGAGCTTGCCGGCGATCGCGGCCTTGAGGGCCAGGATCGGCCCGACCGGGCTGAGCATCGCCAGCACCTTGGTGTCGCTTCGAAGCTGTTTGCGGAAGGCCGCGCACTCCTCACAGTCCCGGACGTGCTTGCGGACCGGGCCGGATGCCTTGGCGAGACCCTCGGCCGCCTCGGCCAGCTCCACCCGGACCTCGCCGCAGGTGAGCATCCGGGCCTGGCTGGCCTCGGCCAGCGAGATCCGGGCCCGGACCAGCAGTGACTTGACCGAGGGGACCGTGGTGTCCATCGCTTCCGCGATCTCCTCGTAGGAAAGTTCGTCGATCTCCCTCAGCAACAGGGCGACCCGCTGGGTCTCCGGCAGCTTGGTCACGTCCTGGAGCAGCTGGCGGAACTCCTCCCGGTTGTGCACCTTCTCCGCGGTAGAGGCGGCCTCGGTCATCGGGACCAGGTCCATCGATTCCTGGGCGACCGCGCGAGGCTTGCGCAGATGGTTGAGCGACCGGTTGCGGGCGATCCGGTACAGCCAGGGGCGAAGGTTGATCTCGCGATTGTCGGCGAGGATCGCCTTGTGGGCGTTCACGAAGACTTCCTGGAGGACATCCTCGGCGTCCTCGGTCGATCCGACCATCTGGCGGCAGAAACCGAGCAGCCGGGCCTGGTAGCGATCGACGATGATGTCGAAAGCACCGGAGTTGCCGCTTCGCACGAGGGCCACCAGACGCTCGTCGCCCTGCATCTTGAGCAGGGGAGACTTGCGGGTGAGCAGTCCTCGTCGGGCTGCGTGACTGAGTGCTGATGCTTCCAACGGTTCTCCTTCGACTGGTTCCCAGACCGAACCTGGAACTCTCTTACGGACAACAACACCGTAAGTGGCACGATGTAGCGCTTTATAAACGGTTTTCTCGCCGTTTCCTAAAGACGAATTCCGGCCCGGAACGAACCTGCCCACTGATAATGGCAGGTCGGGACGTCCGGTTGGGGAGAATTCCCGATTCGGGCGCGGAAATGGCCCGGTAAATCGCAGCCAATGATCTAGGCTTGATCTGCCCGGATGGCGGAACGGTAGACGCCGCGGCCTTAAAAGCCGCTGCCTCGCAAGGGGCGTGCGGGTTCGAATCCCGCTCCGGGTATGACCGACCTGCCGGTGGGCACTGCGGCGCGGGTCCGGGCCTACCCCGCGTTTTCTGTCTGGGGCGCCGGGGCGAATAGGATGCCCGCATGGAAGCCGAACGCCCCCACCGTGGCTGGGTCAATCTCCTGACCGTACTGGTCGGGATCCTGACCGTACTTGCAATCCTTTCGACCTGGGTCGACCGTCAGGTCTTCAACACCGACCAGTGGGGCGAGACCTCGGTCAAGCTCCTGAAGGACCCTCAGGTCCAGTCCGCGGTCGCCACCTACGCAGTGGACGAGCTCTACGCGAACGTGGACGTCAACGCGGAGTTGAAGAAGCTGCTGCCCGGGGACCTGAAGGAACTTTCCGGTGTGGCCGCCGGCGGACTGCGCCAGGTGGCCGACAAGGGCGCGAAGAAGGCGCTGGAGAACAGTCGGGTCCAGGCGCTCTGGCAGAAGGCAAACGAGGCCGCCCACAAGACCCTGATCGATGTGCTCGAGGATCGCAGCGCGGTACTCAGTACGACCGGTGGCCAGGTGGACCTCGAGCTGCGCCCGTTGATCGTCGAGATCGCCACCCAGGTGGGGCTCGGGTCACAGGCGGAGAAGAACATTCCCCCCGCGGTCGGCAACATCCACATCGTTGATTCGGAGGAGCTGGCCACCGCCCAGCGGGTGACCAAGCTGATTCACGGCCTGGCCCTGATCAGCGCCCTGCTGGCAATGGTTCTCCTGGCGGTGGCGGTGTGGCTCTCCCGCGGATACCGCTGGATCACCCTGATCTGGCTCGGGGTGGCGATGATCGTTGCCGCCGTGATCGTTCTGATCATCCGGCCGGTGGTCGGCGGAATTGTCGTGGACAGCGTTGCCGACCCCGATATCCAGCCGGCTGCCCAGGCCGCCTGGAACATCGCGACCGATCTGCTCCACTCGATCTCCTGGACCGTGATCTGGTCCTCGCTGGTCCTGTTCGTGATCGCCTGGCTGATCTCCCCGTCCCGTGCTGCCGGCCACACCCGTCGTTTTCTGGCGGTACCGCTCGGCCACTACCCGGTGCCGGTCTATCTCCTGCTCGGCCTGGCCGCATTCATCTTTCTGATCACCGGGGCCGGTGACGCCCGGGGGTTCTACCTGCGTCTGGCGGTCGTGGTGCTCGCCGGTATCGGTGCCTGGGCCTTCCGCCGCCAGCTCCTGCTCGAGTATCCGGACGCGAACATCGATGGCCTGAAGGAGTTCGGGGCCAGAACCGCGGACTCCGCCAGCCAGGCCTGGTCCGGCGCGCTCGGCGGTGTCACCCGGATCTTCGGTTCCCGTGACCGCGGCGAGGAGGCACCCGCCGCTGGTGTCGGGCCGAAAGTGGCTCCGGGTGGAGAACCCTCGGAGGCGACGACCGGGAAGCTGGATGCGACTGGAGCCTCAAGGCAGACGGAGGTGCCGACCGAGGTGTTGCCGGCCGATGCCGGGGGTCGGTTCGAGCTGCTCGAGCGGCTGGGTCGGTTGCACGAGTCCGGGGTGCTCTCGGACGAGGAGTTCGCCGCGGAGAAGCGGAAGATCCTCGGCGACGGGTAAGGGCCGGGTGTTTGGGACCGACGCGCGGCGCGGCCCCGTCCGGGGGTCAGGCGGAAAGCTGCCCGGCCGCCAGCCGGATCGCCGTGCCGTAGAGGATGTCGTGCTCGGAGACTTCGATCTCGACGAGGTCGAAGGTGCGCATCACCTCGATCAGGATGACCAGTCCGGCCACGATCGCCCGGGCCCGGTCCGGGTGCAGCCCGACCACCTGCTGGCGTTCAACCAGAGGCATCGAGGCCAGCCGTGAAAGCCACCACTGGATCTTCCTGAGCGGCAGCCGGTAGCCCTCCACCGCGGTGGCGTCGAACGGTTCCAGCTCAAGGTCGATCGCCGCGGTGGATGAAGGGGTGCCGGCAACCGCGATACCGGTATCGATCACGGTCGGGTCCCGCCCGTCGAGGGCAACGGCGATCAGGTCGGCGATGTCCCGGGCCAGGTTCTCGAGATCGGAGGTGGATGGCGGATCGTTGGTCAGGAAGCGCTCGGTGTGACGAACGACACCGGCCTGGAGCGAGACGTTGAAATCCGGGGTCGACCCGGTCCCGGTGATGATCTCGGTGGAACCACCGCCGATGTCGGCGACCAGCAGCCGCTCGCGGTCGGGACGTTTCGCCGAGGCACCGGTATAGGTGAGCCGGGCCTCCTCGTCACCGTCGATCACCCGCGCGTTGACCGCGAAACGTTCCCGGAGTTCCGCCGCAAACGCACCGCCATTCTCCGCGTCCCGGACCGCAGAGGTGGCGATCACCGCCCGCTCCTCGGTCCCGAGATCGTCGATCAGCGCGATGTATCCGCCGACCGTTTCGCAGACCAGTTCGATCGCCTCCGCCGAAAGCTGCCCCGAGTGATCGACCCCGCGGCCAAGCCGGGTCACCCGGCTCTGCCGCTCGACCACGGACACCTGATTCCCGTGCACATCGGCGACCAGCAGACGGGTCGAGTTGGTGCCGATGTCGATCACGGCGACCCGCTTGGTCCCGGTTGATGTGAAAGGTGAGGAGGCCAGAGCCCAAGAATATTCGCCCGGACACCCGGAAACGTCCCGGACCCGTGGACGCTGGCAGGTTTCTTTCGAAACGACCGTCAGGTCTCCCCGGATGGCCGCACCAGGAGCCAGACGGATCATCGCTGCCACCGTCCGTTCATCCCTCGCCGTCAAACGACGTCCCGGCATGGAGTGCTAGAATCGACGGTCCGCCGCGGGGTGGAGCAGTCAGGTAGCTCGTCGGGCTCATAACCCGAAGGTCGCAGGTTCGAATCCTGTCCCCGCTATTCGAAAACCCCCTCTCCACAGGGGGTTTTCGTTTTTAAGGGGATGAGTGCCGGAGCGGGCGATCCGTGATCTATCCGTTACTGGATCGAAGCGAAATACAACCGAAGACGCCGCCAACGCGCCCTCGGGAAACTCACCCCGGTCGAGTTTGAAATGATCGTTCAGCCCACCATGGTGGGCTGAAAACCACTAACCCCCGGTGACAGCCAAACTCGGGGCAGACCCTGGTCTCGTCGTCTGTACGAGGGGTCGGGCAGGCGCAGAGGAGCGTGGCATGAAGGTTGGGATTTTGGGAGTGATCGCGGCGATCGCGATGATCGGGGGGCTAGCTTCTACCGCTGGCGCCGCCTATTCCGGAGCGAACGGCAAGATCGTCTACGAACGCAAGCCCAGTCAGTTCGAGATCAACTATGACCCGTGGACCGTTTCCGCCGGCAAGCCCAGTACGGCGAGGAGACTCGTCCGTTTCCGAGAGCGCGCGTACGACTTCGTGTACTCGCCGAATAGTCGGATGATCGCCTTCACGGCTGAGCTGCCTGCCCTGGAAATCGTCGTGATGAAAGCAAATGGAACCAAGCCGAGGGTGGTCACCCGCAAGATCCGCAAGTGCATCGGCAAGCGTCGTCCCACCTGGTCGCCCAACGGCAAGAAGATCGCCTTCACCTGCCTCAACGCGAAGGGTTTCAACCATCAGGACGTGTGGTCAGTGAACCTGAACGGAACGGGCGTCAGGCAGATCTCGAGGACTCACGATGCCTATTTCCCGGTGTGGTCACCTCGCGGCAACAAGATCGCCTACACCACATACGGGGGCATCATCTACACGGTCCCCGCGCGTGGGGGCAAGAGCAAGATGATCAGTGAGGACGCCCCCGGCGGCTTCCTGGGCGGGACGTGGAACCGGATCGACTGGGCACCAGACGGCAAGACTCTGGTCGCGGACTCCAGCGGAGACGGGATCTACACCGTCAACGCTGCGACGGGAGCCACTTCGAGCAAGCTGGCACACATCGGCCTGGAACCGGTCTTCTCGCCCAATGGGAAGAAGATTCTCTTCGTCAATATCGAGAAGGCCTCGGGTGGCAAGGTCGACCTGTGGATGATGGACGTGAACGGCGCCAACAAGAAGCGGGTCACGCGAAACGGCTACAACCGCACACCAAACTGGGGTCCCGCCCGCTGAGCGGGCCGAAGGGGATTGCGGAACCGTTAGCGCTACTCCCCGGCCTGGTGCCGGGCGGACTCGAGGACGGCGGTCAGGGTCTCACCGAGCAAGTCGACCAGGAGTTCGGGTGGGGTGCCGGTGCCGCGGGCTTCGTCGAGGACGGTTCCGGGAAGGGTCATGGTCGTCGTGAGCGAGGCAGAGTGCCTTGGTCAGGTGGCTACTCGCTCCCGTATTCGTGCGTCACCCCGAGAAACGAATCCTGTCCCCGCTATTCGAGAACCCCCTCTCCACAGGGGGTTTTCGTGTTTGGGGGGCGCAGTGTCAGCCGACCATCCGGGAGTTGCCTCCTACAGGGCGGCGAGTAGCTCCCGGGCGTCGGTTTCCTGGTCGCCTTGCTCTTCCAGCTCGATTGCTCGCTGGAAGGCCCTCCTGGCTTCCTCGGTTTCACCGACCCCCCGGGCGGCTACCCCGTACCAGCGGTGGTTCCAGCTTCCGTGCGGGGCGATTTCGGCGTAGAAGCGAAGGTGCCGGTAGGCCTCCGTGTGGCGGCCCAGCTCGTAGAGCGTGCAGCCGAGACCGAAGTGGGCCATGAAGTCCCCGGTCTGTAGGCAGGCGATCCAGAGCGGGAGAGCTTCTCTTGGCTTGCTGCCGGATGCCGAGTTGAAGTAGATCCGGTTGATGGTGTTGATGTTCCCGAAGAGCTTTCGGGCTGCGAGAGTGATCTCTCCTGCGGTTGATCCAGTGAGACCGAGCACTGGGGCATCGAAGCGAGGACCGTCCCAAAGCTCCCCCAGATCGGAGGTTTCCGGATTGAACCGGGAGAACTCCAGGATCTTGAAGCCGACCTCCCGGCCTCCCGGTTTTTCGCACAGGAACCCGAACTGCTGACTGACCCCACGCCAGTTCTCGGGTGGCTGGGCGTCATCGACCCGACCGAACTCCAGGGCGATCAGCCAGTCGAGTTCGGTAATGAAGTTCAGGTAGAGGCGCGGTGGGTTCATGGGGACAGAGTCGCTGCCGCACGACCGTTTCTGACGGAAGGGGCCTGCTCCGAGGGGAGCGCCGGTTCGGATCGCTGTCAGGTTTGAACCCCTGGCCCGACACCAGCCTTGAGACATCTATCAGGAGCGGTGGAGGGTTCCGGCCCTGTGGAGCCGCAGCAACCGATCGGGAGTGATCTCCCGCAAACGGTGCTAACGCCGGATCCGATGGAGGTAAAGCATGGAACGGGATGATGACCGGGAGGAAATCAGGAGCGCGGAGGAGAAAGCTTCTGGCCGGGACCTGCGCCGGGACGTGCTCGGGTACGCGTTGGCCAACGCTCCCCGGGAACCTCGGCGTCACGGCATCCATGCTTTCGAGGTCTGTCAGCAGTGTGGTGAAATTGGTACGTACAGCGGACTCTGGGGGGCGATCGGGTCCCACGGGACCAACGGCCTTCGAAAGAAAGACCATCCGCTCCCGCCGGGAGCGTTCGTAGCCGGAGGCCACGATCACAGCGACACGCCCCTTCATGCCGGCAGGCGGTTCTGCGAGATCTGCCGGGACGTCGTCCACTCGAGTGACGCGGACGAGATCGGCTGCTTCGTTCTTTGCCGGGCCTGCTCGCGTGCTGTCAGAAAGCATGGAACCGGGGATCGGATGTTGGCCATGCTCCATCGGTTCACCAGGTACCGCTGGCGCTACCACGGCCTGATCGAAGACGAGATCTGGAAGCGGGGCAGGTGATCCCGAGGAAGCGGCGCATCTGACCGGTTCGCGAACGTCAGGAACCGGAGTCTGCCGCCGACTCTCCCAGTGACCGGGAATCAACCGAGGAGGGTGCCGATGTGGATAGTGACTGACCGTGGATTCTTTTCAGTCGTGGACAAGGGCAAGCCGGAAGGCTGCCTCTGTATCCGTGCCAGGGTGCGAGAGGATCTCGAGAACCTCTGCCGGCTTGACTCGCTGAGGTCCTATGTCGACACGATCGAGGATTCGGCGCTCAGCGACTACCGGTTCCGGATCTATCCAAAACGCGAATACTGGAGCGAGGCGGCGGCCGACCTCTCGGAGCAGATCGACTACGACAACTTCAAGAACGCTGTGGCCCGGCGCCAGGGCAGCGAACGTGCAGGCACTTACCACAGGGTCTGGGACATCCTCTACGGGCTGCAGAGGTGAGACGGGTGGATTGACGCCACGAACCCAATACTGCATCGCATCCAGGAATTGAAAAGTGCGCCGCTTTGGGTGGCGATCTGATCCCAGCAGTAAGACTGCTGGGCAAAGGAGAAGCGCATGTCGAGAGCAGGAAAGCGTTACCCGGGCCAGATCAGCGAGATGATCGATGACGCGGTCCCAGAGTAAGCGGAAATCAGCAGATACCTGGGATGCGAAGATCAGGCGCCAAGGAGCGCCATTTACGGATACACGAACGTGTACACATTTGGTATCCTTCGGTTATGGTGACCAAACCCCACGACGTGCTCGCTACTCGCGAGGCTCGCGCTCAGCTTCCGGCAATGCTTGAGCGATTTCGCAGAGCTGGCTCTGATGCCGAGCCGGTGGTGATCGGTGCGCGGCGGAAGCCCGAGGCAGTCGTTCTCTCGTACGAGCGGTACCTGGAGCTTGCTGGCGGCCGGGAAAAGGTTCGGGCTGCCCTGGAACGTCAGGTTGAGACGATCGGCCGCGAGCCGAGCGAAGAGGAGGCCATGAAGCTGGCCAACGAGGCGCTCCACGAGGTACGCCGGAATCGCGACGCCAGTTCCCGCTAAGCGCAGATGCGGGTTGTCTGCGACGCGAATGTCCTGATCTCTGCGCTGATCTCATCCAGCGGTGCCCCTGCCCGAATTGTCGACGCCTGGACGTCTGGAGCTTTCGAGCTGATCGTCTGTCCGAAGCTGCTTGGTGAGCTGAGAGATGTCTTCACTCGTTCGAAGCTGCGGAACCTCGTGAATCCCGAGGCAGCTGCGGAATATGTGAACGGTCTGGAAGAAGGTGCGTTGGCGCTGCCCGATCCGAAGGTTGAGCGATCGGTTGCGCCGGATCCCGACGACGATTATCTGGTTGCCTTGGCATCTGCGGGAGACGCCGACTATCTGGTCTCAGGAGACCGGCATCTGACCGATCTCGTGGACCTGAAACCGCCGGTTCTCACACCACGGCAGTTCGTCGATCGCCACCTGTGATCCGCTGCCTACTGCGGATGCGTCGACGGTCACCCTGGAAAACGGATCGGGCCTCCGCTATTCCGGTGAAGCCCGCTCACAGAGCGGGTTTCATGGTTAACGCGGGAGGCTGACCCTCACCGTCGTCGTCCCTGGATGGACCAACTGGCTGTCGGACCCGTAATTGACCGCATCCAATGCCACCGTCAGAGGCTAGTATCCGGCAGATCGACCAGTCCGCTTTCCCCCCGACCTCACAATCCTCCGTGGTGGAGGGCGAGATGACCACCACTGTTCGAGTGGTCAGGCTCCTGATCACCGGACTCGTATTGGCCGCCGTGGTCGCGGGCATCGTGCGCGGTCTCACCACCCCGGATTCAGGCGAGGGGGCCGTGGTCAGCGGTCTCTACCTGACCCAGGTGGTGCTGGCCGCGATCCTGATTCTGCTCGGCAGCTTCGTCGAGGGTTTGGGCTTCGGGCTTTCACTCGGCACCAATTGGCCGTATACCGACAATATCGGGGTGCTCTTGATCAAGGGCGACCCTGAGGCGGCCCACCGGATCGTCGCCACATTGGTCGGCGTGATTGGTCTCGTGCTGGTGACCCTGGCCCCGAACTCGGCAACGATGACCGGCCTGGCCTTGATCGTGTTGACGGCTGCGCTGGGGATAGGGACGCTCCATGTGCTCTCCGGCCGGCTTCCCTCCCTTGTGCACGGTGTTCACGGCCTTCTCGCCTACGGCGTGTTCGTCAGTTACCTGATGACCATCTATCAGCCCGGAGTCGACTTCTGGTCCTACCTGAGTGATACGCCTCCGCTCTGTGTGGTGCTCTTCGCTGTGCTTCTGGGTGGCATGACCACTGGCCATCGCGGCTTCGGCGAGCCGATCGGAGCCTTTTCCTGGCCGCAGCGTGCCCCGCAGGTCGTGATGATCATCCACCTGTTCGCCGCCTTGATGGTGGTGGCTGCCCTGGGGAGCGCGATGCCGGATTACCCGTTGGCGTTCTACCTGGCCGTCGCCCAGGTAGTTGTCGGTTTCTTGCTCTTTCACGCGGTGAATCTCAAGCCGAAGACCCCCGGCGTTCTCGTTGCCATTCACCAATCCGTGGTACTCGCCATAACCGTGGCCATCGTGGCCGCATAGCGTCGATTGCCACATCGTTGCTGCGACCGTGAGGAGACCCTCTCTCGGCATGAGATCTTTTCTGTTGACAGACCTGGCTGTGGCGTGACCACGAGTGCCCTCGATTCACCTGTTCTAACGCCGCCGACTCGTACCCAGACCTCGAAGCTGGCTCCTGATTCAGGCAGCAACTCGCTCGAGAATTCGCGTGCCACCTAGAGAGACCGACCGGGCCCGCTACTAGCTGAGGTTGCGCGGAGGTGGCCTGAGCGCATGACTTGGGCGCGTCGGCGTGGTTGGCATGGACGAGCCTGGTCGCGGCGCAGTTAGATCGAACTGTGCATCGCGGTGGCCGCTACGCCGTCGGCGAGGGCATCGAAACGAATCACCCCAACCATCAGCAGTGTGCGG
This sequence comes from Solirubrobacterales bacterium, assembly GCA_023958085.1. Classification (GTDB taxonomy): domain Bacteria; phylum Actinomycetota; class Thermoleophilia; order Solirubrobacterales; family 70-9; genus 67-14. The sequence goes on from JAMLGI010000006.1 coordinate 34,669, forward strand.
GCGGGCTCCGGCACATCACCGATGATGTGCACCTCGTACTTTCGTGCGCGCTTTAGGAACCCGAGCTTGACCGTCTCCACGGTCATCGTGCCGACCGTGGTGTCACCCACCTTGAGCGCGTACGAATCTGACGATCCTTCCTCGGGTTCAATAGTCGCGACTACGTCACCAGCAGCATCGAGGACCGCAAAGGTGAACGACTTGCTGCGCCCGGCGAAACGGTACTTGGCGACACGTATCTTGCCGATCGGCTGACCCGCCGCATCGTTGATATCGACCATCGTCTTGGAGCTGAATGCGTCCTTGTAGCTCTTGAGCCCACCCTCCTGGATGACGGGTGCCTCCCACAACACGCTGTCCGCCGCACGCACGAAACCCGCGCCATCCGTTGTAGCCAGCGTGGTACCTGAGGTGTCAGCTACCTCGGCGGTGTGACTTTTCAGGGCGCCGGTCGCCGTGACACGCATGGCCGAGAGTGAGGAGATCTCTGCGGTCGTTGTCATGCGCACAAACTATTCGACGGTCAGGATGCGATCGCTCTCGCGACCACAACCGGGCATGTCATGCCCTCGGTTTGGGCCTCGCCAGGTAAACGGTTCTTGCTCGGCGACGGTTCGTCAATCTCCACCTCTAATCGGCTGCCTGGTGCAGATTCGTGACGGGTCACTCCGAGAAACGGATCGGGCCCCCGCGATTTCTGGGACATCGCGAAGAACGCCGCTTACGCCAGTGGCGTTTCCTGCATCGGATCTGCCTTGGATGAACCAGACGGTCTTGCCACCGGGTCTTCGCTGCGTCTGGGGATGCGGGTCATGGCGCGTTCGGTCAGGGCGGTGATGGTGAGGGAGGGGTTGACCCCGAGGTTGGTGGGGAGGACCGATCCGTCGCAGACCATCAGGTTCTTGTAGCCGTGGACCTTGAGGTCGGCGTCGACCACTCCCTCGTCTGCGGTGGCTCCGATCACGGCGCCACCGAGAAAGTGGGCGGTGACCGGGGTGCACATCGTCGCCTCGAAGAGCGAGGACTGGGCCGTGCCGCCCATCTTTTCGGCCAGTCGGCGGGCGACGTCGTATGCCGCCGGGATCGGCTTCGGGCGGGGCGAGCCGGGTTCGGGATCGGTCTGGAGAACAACGGTGCCGTCACGCAGCCGTTTCCAGGGGCGCAGCCGGATCGAAGAGTCGAGCGACTGCATCACGATGAACAGCAGGGTCCGTCGTGACCAGTTGCGCGGGTTGCTCGCACGCAGCAGGGACCGTGGGTCGCGGAGGGCCGCGGCGGCGAACCGCAGGGGCTGCACCCGCCTCGTTCCGGGGTCGACCAGCAGCGAGAACATGGAGGAGTTGAAGTCCCCGCCGGTCCCGTAGATCACCGGCTCCACATGCGTGTTCTCGTCGAGCCAGATACTGGAGGAGATGCACACCGAGTCGGAGAGATCGAAGCGGTCATCCGGGGCGGTCACGGCAAGCACCGACTCGGAGTTGGTCCGGACCTTCTCGCCCAGGCGGGGGGAGAGAACGTTGAGCGAGCCGTTGAGCCGTGAACGCTGCAGCAGCTTGTTCGTCCCGAGGGTCCCGGCCGCCACGGCCACGGCGCGGGCGGTCATGGTCCGCTGGCCCCGCATCACCGCCTTGCCCGGGGTGACAGTTGTGACCGCGAACCCTTCGCTGCCGTCGCCGCTGCGGCCGAGCGGCCGGATGTCGGTGGCGAGACGTTCCGGCAGGATCTTCACCCCGTGGCGTTCCGCGAAGTAGAGGTAGTTCTTGGTGAGGATGTTCTTCGCGCCCACCTGGCAGCCGACCATGCAGTTGCCACAGTTGGTGCAGCCGGTGCGGGGTGGTCCGGCGCCGCCGAAGTAAGGGTCGGGAACCGTCTCACCGGCCTTGCCGAGGAAGGCACCGACGGTGGGTTTTGTATAGGTGTCGGCGACCTCGAGATCCTCGGCGACCTCCTTGAGCAGACGGTCGCCGACGGTTTCACGGCTGTAACGCATCACACCGAGCATGCGTTCCGCCTCGGTGTAGTGGTCCGGCAGCTCCGTTCGCCAATCGGCAAGCCCGGCCCACTGGGGATCATCAAAGGTGCGATCCGGTGCACGCAGGAGAACCATCGAGTAGACCAGTGAGCCGCCGCCGACGCCGGAGCCGGACAGCACCGTGATGTCCTTGAACGGCGAGACCCGCAACATGCCGCGCAGCTTCAGCATCGGCATCCAGATCGACCGGTTGATCTGCGCGGTCCGATCCGGCATGTCGACATCTTCATACCGGCGGCCGCACTCCAGCACGGCCACGCTGTAACCCTTCTCGGCCAGGCGCAGGGCGGCGGTGCTGCCGCCGAAACCGGACCCGACGACGACGTAGTCGTAGTCGTACCGGGCCACCGGACTCACACCCGGGGGATTCGGCGCAGGATTCTGAGGCCCAGAGTCATCACTCTGGCGTAGGGCTCGGCCGGGGTTCCGGCGTGTGGTGTCAGCGGCATCAGTCGCTGGGCGGAGACGGTCTGGGCCTCGGTGTACTTGAGGATCCCCTGTGCACCATGCCGGCGTCCCACCCCGGACTGTTTCATCCCGCCCATCGGAGCGGAGATCGAACCGAACGCGGCCGCGTACGGCTCGTTGATGTTCACCGTGCCCGCCTTGATCCGGGCCGCGACCCGGCGTGCCTTCGCGATGCTCCCGGAAAAGATGCTGGCGTTGAGCCCGTAGTCGGAATCGTTGATCTGCTCAAGCGCCTCATCCACGTCGTCGTACGGGTAGACCTCGATCAGCGGGCCGAAGGTCTCGTTCGCGTGGCAGGTCATGTCCGGGGTGACGCCGGTGAGCACGGTCGGCTCGAAAAACATGGGACCGGCTTCCGGCCGGGTCTTGCCACCGGCCGCGACCGTGGCACCCTTGGCGACGGCATCATCGAGATGGGCGATCGTCGTCTCAAGCTGTTTCTGCGAGATCATCGAGCCGATGTCGGCGCTCCAGTCGAGGCGGCCACCGAGCTTCAACCGGCCGATCCGTTCGGCCATGCGCTTGACGAACTCGTCGTACATGGAGCGATGGACGTAGATGCGTTCCATCGCGATGCAGAGCTGGCCGGCGTTGCCGTAGGAGCCGGTGATCGCCCCCTTGACCGTACGCTCCAGTTTGGCGTCGGGCAGAACCAGCATCGCGTTCTTGCCGCCCAGCTCCATCGAGCAGCCGATCAGGCGTTCACCGCAGCGGGCTGCCAGTTTGCGGCCGGTCGCGGTCGAGCCGGTGAACATGAGGAAGTCCACCTGCTCCACGATCGCGCCGCCGACCAGGGGGCCATCCCCGGTGACGACCTGGGCCAACCCCGGCGGCAGTCCGGCTTGCTCCAGCAGCTCGAAAGCCCAGAGTGCCGAAAGCGGCGTCTGAGCGTCCGGTTTGACGACCACCCCGTTACCGGCAACCAGGGCCGCAAGGGCGTCGGTGGCACCCATCGTGAGCGGATAGTTCCAAGGGGTGATGAAACCGCAGACGCCGACCGGGACGTGGCGCTCCCAGGTGCTCGTGAGCGCCGGGGTGGCCCCGGCCCGACGGCGGGAGCGCAGGTGTGTCGGCGCGTGCTTGCCGTAGTAGCGGGCGGTCGAGGCGGTCGCCATCACCTCCTCGAACGCATTCAGACGTGACTTGCCGCTCTCAAGCTGGATCAGGTCCAGGACCTCGCGTTGACGGGAGAGCAGCAACGCATGAAAACGAAGCAGAACACGGGCACGTTTCCGTGCCGACCAGCCGGTCCATTCGACCTGAGCCTCCCGTGAGCGCCGGATTGCCGCCTCAACGTCCGGTGACTCACAGGACGGCAGCGATGCCACAAGCTCACCCGTCACCGGCGAGCGAACCTCGATCCGCTCCGCAGTACCGTCAGCCACACCGATGCGTCGAACGAGACGTCCGATCTGTTCGGCCCGCTCCCCGGTGAGCAGCCGGTCGGTGGACTCATCAAGCGGGACGGAGAGGGCACTTGCGTCCATGGGTCAAGTTTACCCAACGATCCGGTATCGCCAGATCACGCATGGGACCGTGAACAACGCTTGGTTTCGGGACTCCGGATCGGTCGCTGGCGCCCCGGGATTGAGACCCGTGGAAGGCAACCTCTGCCTGTACGCAATCGATCGGCTACCGCGCGCCGTTTCAGCGATGTCATCTGGCGATTGTGGATCCCGCCGCCCCCCGGGAAACGGATCGGGCCCCGCTATTCAAGAATCTCCTCTCCACAGGGGGTTTCCTGTTTGAGGTGCCTCCGCCGACGCTCGGAGAGGGGCCGAGCAGGTACTCATCCATCCCGCTGCTGCGTCAGTACTTGCTCGGGCTGGCGCCCGATGCGTTCAAGCCGAGTTGGCGTCCTGCCCGGCCAGACCCGCCTGGCGACCATCGGTCCGGCAATGAACCGGTCTCGCCGCGGTGATTCGATACCGGGGTGATTCGATTTCTCCCTCCCCTTGCCCTGATGGTGGTGATCTTCCTGCTGTCGGCGCAACCCGACCTGTCCACCGGGCTCGGAACCTGGGATCTGATCCTGCGCAAACTGGCCCACATGGGGGTGTTCGGCCTGTTGGCAGTGCTCTGGTACCGGGCTCTGGCACCGACCACCGACCGGGCGCTGGTCCTTGCGGTCCTGTTCACCCTGCTCTACGCGATCAGCGATGAGTACCACCAGACCTTTGTGGCCGGCCGAAGCGGCAGCCCGGTTGATGTCGGGATCGATGTGGTGGGGATCGGGTTGGCGGTACTGCTGATCAGGTCGGGGCGGATGGTGTGGCTCGCCGGTCCGGGGGAGACGGATGTTCGGGATCAAGGCAGGTCGCGGTAGTCGCGGGATCCCGGTCTCGGTTCAGTTGGCGTACTCGGGCCAGGGCAGGGGGAAGAGCTTGCGGTAGGGACGCGCCTGTTCCACCACGAGGGCGACCGCGGGCCTTGCCATCAGCCGCTCGAAGTAGGCGGTCAGGTTCCGGAGCTCGCTCTCGTTCCAGCGGTGAACGACCCGCGCGTAGTGGAGCGACGGAACGGCCGAGCAGTCGGCGATCGTGAACTCGGGGCCGGCCGCCCACTCGTCCGTGATCAGTCGGTCGAGGACCCCGTAGGCGTGATCCAGGTCCTCGCGGGCCTCGGCCACCCCGAAGGTGTCGTTCTCACCCTCGGGTCGGAGATTGTCGAGGACGATCTTCTGCATCGGGGCCATCACGTACCCGTCGAACAACCGGTCTCGCAACCGCGCCAGAATCGCACCGTCCCGGTCCGCCGGAATCATTGGTGGAGCCTCGCCGAACCGGTCGAGGTACTCGATCACCAGGCTCGACTCGTACAGGGTGACCCCGGCCTCGCCGTCGACCAGCGCCGGCATCTTGCTCATCGGTGAAAACTCGGCCAGGCGCGTCCAGTCATCCTCGCTTTCGACCGTGACGGCTTCAAACGAGACTCCCCGTTCGTGAAGCGCGATCAGGGCCTTCCAGCAGTAGGAAGCGAAAGGGTGCTGGTAGAGGGTGAGGGTCATGTCTCAGGTCTCGCGCGGTGCTGACACACGCTTTTGACGGCCCCGGTCAGGGCGGGCCGGGGCGGTCGAGGGCTACGGGGGTCCGCCGGTGCCGCCTGTTCCACCTGTCGGTCCGGTCGCTCCGGTCACTCCGGTCGCCCCGGTCGGGCCGGGTGGTTGCGGTCCGGTTGGGCCGGTGGATCCCACGAACCCTGCTGGGCCGGTCGGGCCTACCGGACCCGGGAGTCCGGTCGCGCCGGTAGCTCCGGTCGGTCCGACCGGCCCCGGAGGACCGATCGCACCTGGAGCTCCAGCCGGACCAGTGGCACCTGCCGTTCCAGCGGCCCCGGCCGTGCCGGTAGCACCGCGTGACCCGGTGGCACCGACCTCACCGGGCAGTCCGGCGGGACCCCGGCGCCCATCTGCGCCCGCCCGTCCACGGTGTCCCATCGGGCCGCGAAGCCCACGCGGGCCCTGCATGTTCCAGCTGATCTTGCGCTGACCATGCGGGCACCGGGCGTCCGCCGAACTGAGATTGAGAGTCTTGAAACGCTTGGTGACGCAGGCATAGATCCGGTCGCCGCCGTTCGAAACCGTGGCGGCCCGCTCGGTGGTCACCGCGTAGGAGGTTCCGCCCAAGGCGATGAAGAGAGCCAGATACCCCACGAGGTTGGACCGGATATGCCGTCCCAGATTCCGAACCATCACCCCTTGAAACTAGTGCTGCGGTATCTCCGCGTCAAGGGTACGGGTTTTTTACGGAGTCAAACACGGCCCCGGGGCGACCCGGGCCTGCTGGCGGAGGGCGCTCCGGTCAGCCGGTGACCTTGGTGTTCAGGGTGATCGGGTTCTTGATGCAGTATGCGCCGGGGCAGTTGTTGTCGGAGAGCTGCTTTAGCTCATCAAGCTGTTCCGGGGTGGCGTCGGCATCCACCTCAAGCGTCCAGTTGATTCCCTCGACCGGCGGCCGGTCGCTGACCCCGAGGGCGCGGCTCATGTCGACCTCGGCCCGAACCTCGGCTCGCAGGGCGCGTAGCTCGATCCCCTTAAGCGCGGCCTCCTGGGCGAAGGTCATCGCGTAACAGGCGAGGCCGCCCCAGAAGCAGTAGGCCAGCGGGTTCGGCGCGGCGCCGGATCCACCCATCGGCGGCGGGAAGTCACACTCGAAAACGGTTTCCCCACCGGGGAAGGGGATGGTGCCACGGAACTGGGGCATTCCGTCGGCGGTCTGGAACTCGCCGGTGAAGCTCACCGGGTTGACCACCGCAGCGGGGTTCTCGGTTGCCTTGGCGGCGGACTGCCTGACGGCTTCGACGTTGACGTTATGCACTCGGGTCTCCTCGGTGGTGGTGGCAGACGGCAAAGGCGTGATCAGTTCACAACTATACCGTTACATAGTGGGGTTATTGTCCGGGTCGGGCCAGAGATCAGTCCGCCAGGGCTCGCTCGAGCGCGGAGGTCACGATCGGGGCGTGTTCGACGGTGAAGGCAAGTGGCGGGCGGATCTTCAGGACGTTTCCGTGGCGGCCGGTCGTCCCGGTCAGGATCCCGGACCGACGCATCTCGTCCCGCAGCCGGACGGCCGTCGCCGGATCCGGCTCGCGGGTGTCCCGATCACGTACCAACTCGACCCCCCAGGCAAGGCCGACACCCCTCACGTCCCCGATCGCCGGATGGCTCGTCGCGATCCCGGTCAGACCCTCTCCCAGAGCGTCACCGGCCTGCCGGGTGCGAGCCAGCACCCTTTCGTCCTCGATCACGTCGAGGACCGCGAGCGCGGCGGCTGCGCTGACCGGATTGCCGCCGAAGGTGCTGAAAAGCGAGGTGCGCTCCGCGATCGGCTCGGCCAGGTCGCGCCGGGTGATCACTGCCGCAACCGGGTGGCCGTTGCCCATCGGCTTGCCGAGGGTCACGAAGTCGGGAACCACGTCGAATCGTTCGAAGCACCACATCGCCTCCCCGGTGCGTCCGTGACCGGCCTGAACCTCGTCGGCGATCCAGAGTCCACCCGCGCCTCTGGTTGCCCGGACCAGGTTCTGGACGTAGGCCGGATCGAGATCCTCGATCCCGTCGCTGAGGACCAGGCCGTCGAGGATCGTTGCCGCCGGAGTCAGGTTCTGCTCCGCGAGACGGCCGATAGCGGCGGTGATCCCGGTCGCGTCGAGATGCTCTTTGCGGTAACTGTCGGCGACGGGGAAGGTCTCCACATGCCCCGGGCAGACGCTGTCGAACCAGACCTCGGGGGAGAGGGCGGCGGTGGCCTCGGTCACCCCGTGGTAGGCGTGGTCGGAGCAGAGTGCCCCCCGGTTGCCGGTCGCCGCGGCCGCCAGGCGCCAGGCCCAGTCGTTGGCCTCGGAGCCGGAGTTGACCAGCAGCACCGTGTCGAGTTCCGGCGGACAGGTGGCCGCCAGCCGTTCGGCCAGTTCGATTGCCGCCGGGTGGAGGTAGCGGGTGTGGGTGTTGAGCGTTCGGCTCTGTCGGGCGATCGCCTCGGTCACCCGGGGATGGCCGTGGCCGACGCAGGGCACGTTGTTGTAGGCATCCAGATAGCGGCGACCGTCTGTCGCGGTGATCCAGACCCCCGCTGCCGACGCAACCTCGACCGGCTCCTCGTAGAAGAGCGGTTCGATCGCCGGCCCGAAAACGGCAGCCCGTCTGGTCGCCAGTACGACCGGTTCATCCTTCACCGTCCCCGATGCGCCGAGGCTCCGGGCCAGTTCATCCCAGCCGACCGACTCCAGGCGCTCGAGAATGCGGCGTCGGCTCTCGTTGTACCGCTCGGCGAAATCCGCCTCCTCAAGCCCCTCCGCCACCCGCCACGAACTGATCGCGATCGTGATCGCGGAACGTGCCGCCCAGGCAACCCCGAGCGCCTCCAGTTCGATCTCCTCCAGCGGCACCCGCCGCTGGTATCCGTCGAGGACGAGTCGGGCGCGGCGCAGCATCTCGGTCGACTCATCCGGTGGGACGACCGAGTCGAGCACCGACGCGAGGTCGGTCACCAGCGCGGTGTGGCTCATGTCACCGAAGTCGATGATCCCGGTGATCAACCCTTCACGGTCGGTGATCGTGTTGTCAACGGTGAGGTCGGCGTGCAGCACCTGTGCCCGGAGCCTCGGCCAGGCCGGTGCGGCCCGTTCCGCAAATGCATCGAGGGTCCGTCCGACCAGGGCGCGGGTGTCCCGGTCAACGATCTGTCCGAGCAGCTCGCGGGACCGGAGCGCGTGCTGGACGTCCCACAGCATCACCCGGTGGGCCTCTGGATGAAAGAAGCCGCGCATCGCCTGGCCCAGGCGGGCCGCCGTGTCACCCCAGGCGCCGAGCGCGGCATCGGAAAGGGACTCCGGCTCGATCCGGCTGGCGCCGGGCAGCGGGTCGTAGAGCCGCGCCTGACAGATTCGCCCCACGGCGTCCGGCCACGGGGCACGCAGGGTGGACGGATCTTCCCCCGGTCCGTCCGGACCGGTCTCCGCGGCCGAGATCGGGCGATGCGGCAGGGCGACGACCAGTTCCGGATCGACCGCGGCCACATGCAGGGCCGCGGCCGCCTCCATGTCGAGCACGGCCGGATCCTCCGACGGATTTGAAACCTTGAGGATCGCAACCGGAACCCCGTCCGTGTCGTCGAGGGCAAAGGTGCGATCGCGTTCGCTGCCGAGATCCCGGGCTGCATGCGCCCCGACCCCGAAGAGATCAACCCCGGCCCTCACCGCGTCGATCGCATCCATCCGCGGTCGGTTGGCGGTCAACACCTCGTCCATACAGCCATGTTAAGACCAGCGGGACGGGCCGGTGAATCCTGCCCGGTCCAGCCGGAATGCGCGGCAGCTATCGCCTCAACCGGACCGGGACGGTGTGGAAGCCGCCGTATGGGGGTTGCTCCCGGGTGGCCTCCCGGGCGGGATCGAGCTCGATCCCCTCGGTGGCGGCCAGAAGTTCCTCGATCATCACGCGGAGTTCCAGGGTCGAAAGTGCCCGTCCGGGACATACATGCGGCCCGATTCCATAGACGACGTTACGGGAGGCGTTCTCGCGGGGTCGGAACGCGTCCGGATCACCGATTGCCTCCGGATCACGATTGGCTCGGGTCCAGTTCAGCAGGACCCGTTCCCCGGCCGGGATCAGCTCGCCGCCGACCTCGACCCCGGTCGTGGTGATCCGCTTGTTGAAGGTGAAGGGATCGTCAATCCGGAGGATCTCGTCGATGCCGGCATCGATCCCGGCGGTCCCGGGGCCCTGTCGCCACTTCTCCTGAAGCCCCGGGTCGGTGGCCAGCCGGTGGACGACGACCCCGACGCAGAGGGCGATCGAGCCGAGATCTCCGGCGGTCCAGTTGCGGAGGATGCTGACGATCTCCTCTGTCGTCAGATTTCTTCCGTCGATCTGCTCCCCGAGCAGCGAGGTGGTGACGTCGGCCGGAGCTTCCGAGCCTGCCGCCAGACGGGCTTCGACCTGGGTACGGACGATCGCATCGAACCGCTCAGCCACCTCCCGGGTCCGGTCGGGATCGCGCGAACGGGTGGCCCTGCGGTTGGCGTCCATCCACTCCAGCAGGGTGTCCTCGATGTCGGTCGGCCAGCCGAGCCAGGCGCTCTGGGCGCGGACCGCGAAGCGGGCCCCGATCTCGTCCACGGCATCGACCGTCCGTTCGAACGGAACTGAACGGACAAGGTCCGCGGCAATCTCACGGAATACCGGTTCCAGCGGCGCGATTGCTTCCGGTTCGAGGTAACGATCGACCAGAGCCCGGTATCGGCGATGCTGTTCGCCGTCCATCCCGTTCGGCACGTTCAGATAGCGCGAAGCCGCACTGGAGAAGGTTTCCGGGTCGCGGGCAGCGGCGACCACCTCGGCGTGGCCGGAGAGCACCCAGGTACCGCTTTCATCTCGGCTGACCGGGCAGCTTCGACTCAAGGCAGCACCGCTCAGGCCGGGGCCGGGGCGAGCGTGGCGGAGCGCTCACGTTCCGGAATCTGCACGTAGGTCAAGCCGGCCCAGAAAACCACCGCCCAGACCAGGGTGCCGAGGGTGAGGTGGCCGACGATCAGACCCGCATGCTTGCCCATCCACACGTTGAGCGCCCCGAGCAGAACCTGGAGCAGGACCAGGCTCAGAACGGCCACCAGACCGGCCACCAGCCGGTGGGTGAACTCGACCATGGTGCTGCCACCGACCAGCGGGATCACCTTGCCGGTGCAGAGCGGCCAGCCGTGGGTGCCACTGCCGGCCGGCCCGCAGCCGAGCCCGGAATCGCTGACCCGCACCACTCCACCGATCACGATCAGGACGAAGGTCGCGATCGCGGTCACGGCAGTCAACTGCCGGAACCTGGTCAGATCAACGGAACTGGATTCGGACTTCACGGACGTCATCACCCCGGGGAATACTGCCACCGCCGTCCACCCGGTCGGACCGGATCGGCCACAGGCTCCCTGCGGGTTTCACGCCACGAGTCCTGCGGGTTTCTGCCCTTGGTCTGACGCCCCGATACCCGTAACGTTGCCGAATTCCGGCTGGGGGAGAGGCGGTGATGGTGCCCGGACCCCATAAATCCGCCAAAAGAGGGATTCCGATGGCAGACGCTCCCAACGTGCAGGACTACGTCAATCCGGACCAGGTGACCGCCGGGATGGTGGCCAAGGGTGCGGCCAAGGCCCGACTCTCGGTCAAGGACATGCTGATCCGCGGGTTCATGTCGGGGATGCTGCTCGGCTTTGCGACCTCGGTGGCGCTCACCGCGGTCGCGGATGGATCGCCGCCCTGGGTCGGCGCCCTGCTCTTCCCGCTCGGGTTCGTGATTCTGATGCTGCTCGGGTTCGAGCTGGTCACCAGCTACTTCGTCCTGATCCCGACCGCGCAGTTCGACGGGCAGGCAACCGTATCCCAGATGGCCCGTGCCTGGGGCTGGGTGTTCCTCGCCAACCTGATCGGCTCGCTCACCTACGCGGTCCTGCTCTACTGGGCGGTCACCAAGTTCGGCCACGTTGACGCCGGTGCGCTCGGCCAGGTGATCGTCGAGAAGGCCGAATCGAAGACCCTGGCCTACAAAGAGGTTGGCGCCACGGCCGGGGTGGCAACCGCTTTCGTCAAGGCGATCCTCTGCAACTGGATGGTGGCCACCGGGGCGATCATGCTGCTGGTATCCACCAGCGTGATCGGCAAGATCGTCGGAATCTGGCTGCCGATCTTCGCCTTCTTCGCGATGGGTTTCGAACACTCGGTGGTCAACATGTTCCTGATCCCGGCCGGGATCCTGTTCGGGGACACGATCACGATCGCCGACTGGTGGCAGTGGAACCAGATCACGGTCACGCTCGGCAACATCGTCGGGGCGATTCTGTTCGGGGCGATGGTGATGTACTACACCCACTCGGTCCGCGAAAAGTAGGCCATCCGGACCCGCCCCGGGCCGGGGATTCCGGTCCGGTTGAAATCCGATCGTGGCGGTCGGCTTGCATTTTCGGAGCGCACCGGCTACGTTGATTAGCGGTCGTTTCTCGGAACGGCACCTTCGGTGGCCAGGAACCGGATTCAGGCAACTTCCCCGCGATGCTTGAGGAGACGGACGATGGAGACCGAAACACGCAGACCCCGGTGGACGGCAATCGGGATTTTCCTGGCCTTGGTTCTCGGAATGGCCCTGCTGCCGAGCGCAGCCGGAGCGTCACCGAACCACTTTCTGAAGATCTACAAGGTCGAGGTCCAGGTGGACCTCAACGGTGGCCAGTCCGCCCACGAGCACGTCTACTGCAACGCCGGCGACTACGCCGTTGACGGGATGTGGCGGGTCGATCATGTCGACCAGGCGAATCCCCAGATCGGGGTGTTCGGGGACATGCGTGACGTTTCGGTCAACCGCTCCTACAGCGACCTGCAACAAGGCGGGAACGGCGCCAAGTGGCATTTCGAGATGGTCAACAACGCGGACGGCCGGGCCCAGCTCAAGATCTTCGCCGTATGCCTCGGGAGCAAGACGGTCGAGAACAGCCATCAGCACCGGATCTACGTCAGGCCACTTAAAACCACGGCCTGGTTCCCGGGAAGCGACTTCTCCAGTCCGGCCCTCCGGTGTGGTTCCGGCGAAATCACGGTCGGACCCGGCTTCAAGCGTCTTTCGGGCGGTGACCTCTGGCTGAAGAGCTCCTACCCCGGCTCCCCGCTGAACGCATCGTGGAACTGGAACTTCACGGTCTCGACTCCGACCTCGATGGAGATGAGTGTGCTCTGTCTGAGGAAGACCACCGGCTGGACCTGGGGCCACAGGCACAATCTCCTGACCTACCTGAAACCGGGCTACTGGCCGCTCGGTGCCCAGGCGGTCAAGAAGAAGGCGGTTCAGGAGAAGCGGGTTTCCTGTGCCGACGGCTACAAGGCGATCGTCGGTGCGGTCGGGATCGCACCGTGGAACCATGGCTGGATTCACTTCCTCGGCATGGACCCCCGGCCGAAGACCCGGGCCTTCAAGTTCTGGAACACCTATCCGTACAGTGATCTGCCGGTCTACCTGGCGACAATCTGTCTCAGGGTCAGAACCGGCAACCAGTACTGACCCGCCCCCGGGCCCGAACGGGTATCGATACGCCACCGTGGTGTGTCGATACCCGGTCGGCCCCATCCTGGACGCGGGTGAAGTCAGGCTCAGAGGATCGCGTCGGCCAGCAGGAAGACGTTCAACGCGGTGATGATCGCGGTCACCGCACCCATCGTGACTGTGGTCAGCCTGCGGTTGACCATCTCGCCCATCAGGTCGGCCCGACGGGTGATCATCAAGAGAGGGAATAGAGCGAACGGGATGCCGAACGAGAGCAGGATCTGGGAGTAGATCAGGGCGTCGGTGGTGTTGACCGAGAGGGCGAGGACGGTCAGGGCGGGGGCCATGGTCACCGCCCGGCGGACCAGCAGCGGGATCTTCCAGTTCATAAAGCCGTTCATCACGATCTGGCCGGCGTAGGTTCCGACGCTGGAGCTGGAGAAGCCGGAGGCCATCAGGGCGACCCCGAAGGCCAGGGCGGCACCGCCCCCGACCAGGACGGAGAGTTCACTGTGGATCGGGCCGAGATCCTCGATTCCGGTCATGCCGGAGCTGTGAAAGAGCGCCGCGGCGATGCAGAGCATCGCGAGGTTGACCACCCCGGCGATTCCGAGTCCGACCACCACATCGAGCCGGTTGTACTTGAGCAGGGTCTGTCGTTCTCTCCTGTCGACCGCCCGAATTCGACTCTTCTGGAGGGCCGAATGCAGGTAGATGGCGTGGGGCATGACGGTCGCGCCGATGATTCCGACTGCCAGCGACAGCTGACTGGTGCCACCGAGCGAGGGAATCAAGCCTCGCGCCATCGCCTCGTAATCCTGGTCTCCCACGGCGAAGAACATGTAGATGAACCCCGCCGCAACCAGCCCGAGCAGGGCGATGATCGCCAGCTCGAACTTGCGGTAACCGCGCTGCTCGAGCGCGAGAATTCCGAAGGCGACCACCGCGGTGATCAGGCCGGCCGGGAACAGGGGAATGCCGAAGATCAGATGAAGCCCCAGCGCCGCCCCGACGAACTCGGCCAGGTCGGTTGCCATCGCGACGACCTCGGCCTGAACCCAGAGGACCCCGTTTGCCCGGCGCGGATACGCCTTGCGGCAGAGCTCGGGCAGGCTCCGGCCGGTGGCGAGCCCCGCCTTGGAGGTCAGGTACTGGACCAGCATCGCCATCAGGTTTGCCATCACGATCACCCAGACCAGCTGGTAGCCGTGCTTGGCCCCGGCGGCGAAGTTGGTGGCGAAATTGCCCGGGTCCACATAGGCCACCGAGGCCACGAAACCCGGGCCGAGGATCGCCAGGGTGCCGCGAACCCGGCCACGGGAGAGGATCCGTTTCAGTTCACTGGGCGTTCTTGCCACCGGGCTGAACTCGCCGGTGCGGCCCACCGCGGGCATGGTAGGTGCGTCCGAATCCGCATCCGCTGAGTCCGGGAGGTCGGAGAGTTCCGGAGGTTCAGACGGAACCACGGTGCCACATTTCCGCGCCGACGGACTCCGGTGTGAATGAGGAGGAACTCAACTCATCGAAAGAGTAACAAAAGTCAACAGAGGCAAAACTTTCAATTTGGCATAGGGACCACCTAACTGTTCCGGAGCCGATAGTGGCGGCCATGCCGCCTAGACCGGCTCCAGAAGGAGCAGTCGGTCACCTGGCCCCGTCCTTTCATCTTCAAACACAACGCCTCACCCGGTGGGTGGTCGGGTCTCTTGCTTTTCGCACCGAGCGGGAGCGAATGCCAAAAGAAAAAACGTGGTCAGGACACGCCGGCCACGAAGTCTGGCCCTTCCCCGTCAACCCCAAACCATTCTGGAGCCGAAAGTGGAGCCTATGTGGCCCAAACCGGCTCCAGAATGTTTCTGCGCTGCCCCGATCCATTCTGGAGCCGATAGTGGCGGCCATGCCGCCTAAACCGGCTCCAGAAGGACTTGCCTGCCTTAGAATGGCTGCGTGCAAGGTAGCGAGGAGAATGCCCAGTCGGCCTCGGTCGAGGACTACCTGAAGGCGATCTACTCGCTGACCACCCGGGAGCGAACCAGCGCCTCCACCAGCGACCTCGCCCAGCTCCTCGGACTCTCAGCGGGATCGGTCTCAACCATGCTCGGCCGGATGGATGGTTCCGGACTGGTCGAGCACACCCCGTATCGCGGGGTTGAACTGACCGAGAAAGGCCAGCGGCTCGCCCTGGGGGTGATTCGCCGTCATCGCCTGCTCGAGTCGTTCCTCGCCACGAGTCTCGATATCCCCTGGGACGACGTGCATCGCTTCGCGGACGCGCTGGAGCACTCGGTCAGCGAGGAGCTGATCGACATCATCGCCCGGAAACTCGGAGACCCGGTTGCCGATCCGCACGGAGATCCCATCCCCACCCGGGACCTCGAGATCGTCTCTCCGGAAACCCGCAGCCTCGCCGACCTGACCCCCGGAGAGGAGGGTGAGCTGATGCGGGTCTCGGACTCGGACCCAGCCATGCTGCGCTACCTGGCCGAGTGCGGTATCTCGATCGGGGATCGGGTCGAGATGGTCGCCCGCCAGCCCTTCGAGGGACCGTGCGACGTCCGGATCGGCGGGCGGGACCACTCGCTCGGTCTCGCCCTCGCCCGGGCGATCCGGATCGGTTGACGGCGGTCCGGGGGGTCGCCGATCAGGCGGTGGTTTCGACCCGCCCGCGTGCCATCTTCTGGCAGATCTCGACGACCCAGCGGCCAACCTCGGGCTCCGGCAGGATCGAGTCCGGCCGGTACAGCACCCGGTCCGGTTCGGCGCAGCGGGTGGCGGCCCGGCCGATGATCTTCTCCTGGAACATCTGGTCGTAGGCAATCAGGATCGGCAGCAGAATCACCCGGTCGGTCTTTTCCAGCACCGACTCGATCGCATCCATGGTCGGCTGGCGGCTGTAGCTGACCAGATGGCCGCACCAGGCATGAGCCGTCTCGGTGATCCCCAGTTCCTGCTCGGCGTGGGAACGGATCTGGGCAAAGAAGCGATCCCAGTCGTCGTTGAACTCGGCGCTGCCGTAGCCGACCAGGACCAGTCCGTAGCTGATCTCGCTGGACTCGTCCCGGCGTCCGAGGATCGCGTTCACCCGGCGGGCGGTGTTGCGCTGGACCAACCCGGAGAAATCGAGCAGCGGGGCGAAGTCGAGGGTGGCTTTCGGCGCGTACACCTCGATCTTCTCGTCGGCCAGTTCGGCCAGCACGTCGGCGTCGTCCGACATGCCACAGATCGCCGGGATGTCGTCGAAGCTGTGATCGGAGATCGTCAAGAGCAGCGGCACCACGATCACCCGCTCGATCCCGTCCTCGTCGAAGGCCCTCAGCTGGGTCGCGATCGAGGGTTCGGTGTACTCCATGAAAGCGGTCCGGACCTGGGCCACACCCGGGATTTCCAGCAGTTCACCGCTGATCTCCCGCTGGACGTCCAGCAGCAGCTTCCGCCAGGTGGCGGAGCGGGAGCCGTGATTGATCAGCAGGATCCCGGTTCTGGCGGCAGGATCGGCCGGCTTCCGTACCGACAGGGCCAGGGCGGTCTCGTCGATCGAAGGGGTGGCGTTCTGGCCGGCGGCGTGAGCCGCGAGCATTTCGGAGATGTCTGGGTCCACCGTCGAAAACCTTTCTTCCGCAGCCCGCCGGAAAGTCGTGTTCAGGGCTGCTACAGGAAGTTAGCCTAACCTAAGCCGCGCGTCTCGCGCTCCGGGGTTACTACGGAGGCAGGTCGGCTGTGAGGTCAGGCTGCGTCTGACGGGTCAACCGCTTCGGCCAGCAGCTCGACCGACCGAAGCCGGTGCTCGACCGTGTTCGACTGGTGAACCACGATCAGCTCGTCGGCCCGGCTGAGTTCCCGAAACCGCTCCAGGTACCCGCCTGCTTCGCCCGGAGTGCCGACCGCGTTGTAGGTCAGCATCTCGTCCACGGCGGAACCTTGGGGGGAAGCGAGGATCGCGTCGATGTCGTTCTCGCTCAGTCTTCTGCCGGCGCCGCTGAAGAGGGCCCGGGCCCGCAGCCGACGAGCCGCCTCAAGCTGCTCGGCGGCCGAAGCGGCCGTATCGGCGACGATTGCCCCGACCCCGGCAATCACGTAGGGCTCGGCCAGCACCCCGGACGGCCGGAAGGTGTCTCGATAGATCCGGACCGCATCGGTCAGCGCCCGCGGCGCGAAATGCGAGGCGAAGGCGTAGGGCAGGCCGAGCCGCGCCGCCAGCTGGGCCCCGAAAAGCGACGATCCGAGGATGTAGAGCGGCACCCGGGTGCCCTGCCCCGGGATCGCCCGGACTCCCGCGATCGGACTTTCATCACCGAGAAACCCCTGAAGTTCAAGCACATCCTCGGGGAAGGTCTCGGCCGAGGACGGATCGCGACGCAGAGCTACCGTGGTCGCCCCGTCGGTACCGGGTGCCCGACCCAGCCCCAGGTCGATCCGGCCGGGGTGGAGTGTGGCCAGGGTGCCGAACTGTTCGGCGATCTGGAGCGGCGAGTGGTTCGGCAGCATGATCCCGCCGGCCCCGAGCCGGATGGTCTCCGTCTGGCAGGCGATGTGGGCGATCAGGACCGAGGTCGCCGAAGACGCGATCGAGGAGATGTTGTGATGCTCGGCGTACCAGACCCGGCGGTAGCCGGCAAGTTCCGCCAGCCGGGCGAGCGCGACACTCCCTTGGAAGCTCTCGCCGATCGTCTCTTCCCGGCCGACCGCGGCCAGATCGAGAATCGAGATCGGGATGCCGGGGCGGGAAGAACTCATCGTCGGCCGAGCCTACCTGTTCCGGGCGACCGCCCCCGCTGCCCGTAGGCTCTTCCCATGAGCGAACGGAAGCAGCTGATCGAGCCGGACGTGAGCCTTCCCGAGGGTGTGACGGTGGGCCACTCTTCTGACCGGGAGGGATGGACCGGCTGCACCGTGATCCTCGGACCGGAGGACTCGGTCTCGGCCGGCGAGATCCGGGGTGGCGGTCCGGCGACCCACGAGTTCGGGCTGCTCTCACCGGCGACCTCGACCCCGGGCGCCCATGCCGTGCTGCTCTCCGGCGGAAGTGCCTTCGGTCTCGGAGCGACGGCCGGAGTGGTCGAGTGGATGCGCGAACGCGGTCGCGGCTATCCGACCCCCGCCGGACCGGTGCCACTGGTCTCCGGGGCGGCCTGCTTCGACCTGCCGGTCGGCTCTGCGGAAGCATGGCCCGGACCGGAGGACGCAAGGGAGGCCTGTGACTCGGCCTCGGAACGGTTTGAGCGCGGTTCGGTTGGCGCGGGGACCGGTTGCAGCGCCGGAAAGGTGCTGCCCGACGGCGGCTGGACCAAGACCGGGCTGGGGGCCGCGACGATTCGGGTCGGCGAAGCCGTTATGACCGCGATCGCGGTGGTCAACCCGTTCGGCGAGGTGATCGGTGCCGACGGCGAGGTGATCGCCGGCTACTGGCGACAGGACGGGGCCGGCGGTGGCTGGAAGCGCACGGTCGAGGTGCTGGCCGAGGAGCAGGCGCGGATGCCTCTGGGAGAGGCGACCACCCTGGTCTGCCTGGTCACGGACGCGAAACTGACCAAGGCCGAAGCCTGGCAGGTGGCCCGGTCGGCGGCCCCGGGGTTCGCCCGGGCGCTCTCACCTGCCTCGACCGCGGTCGACGGGGACCTGACCATCTGCCTCACCACCGGCAGGGTGGAGAGCGACCCGTTCCTGCTGACCATCTTTGCTGCCGAGGTGGTCGGGGAAGCGATCCGGGACGGGGCCCTCCGGGCAACCGATGGAGCCGGGATCCCGTCCGCCCGGACAAGGACCGCCGAACCGGGCTGATCCACCGCCACGGGTGGAAGAATGCCCCCATGGCACAGGCTCTGCTCTTCGCCGTGATCGCCTCGAGTGCGCTGGTGATCGGCGCCGGAATCGGCCTCAGATGGTCACTGCCGGCCACCGTAACCGCCTGGCTGATGGGTTTTGCCTCGGGGGCCCTGATCACCGCGGTGGCGTTCGAGCTTTTCCTCGTGGCCTACGAACACGGTGGGATCTGGCGTGCCGGACTCGCCTTCTTCGCCGGCGCGACGGCGTTCATCGTCGTCGATTCCTGGCTGGCGCGACGGAACCGGGCCCGCCACGCTCGTGGGTCCGCGGTCGGCCTCGGCCTGCTTGCCGCGGTGACGCTGGACGGAATCCCGGAGAACCTGGCGCTCGGGGTGGGACTGATCGAGCAGGCCGCGCCCGCTCTGCTGGTCGCGATCTTCGTCTCCAATCTCCCGGAAGCGATCGTCGGTGCCCGCAAGATGAAGGAGGCGGGGATGTCGGATCGTTTCACCGGCGCAATCTGGATCGCCGCGGCGATCCTGCTGGCGGCGGCGGTGATCGCCGGCTACGTGCTGCTCGAAGGCGTACCGCCACGCAACCTCTCCTGGCCGCTCGGTTTCGCAGCCGGGGCCGTCCTGGCCTCGCTGGCCGACACTCTGATGCCGGAGGCCTACTCCGAAGGTGGACCGTGCGTGGCCTACGCCACCGCCCTCGGGTTCCTACTCTCCTTCATGCTGGCCGCGGTGAGTCACTGACCGTCGCGGGGGTCGGGCCGATCGCCCCGCCTTCAGCCTGGATCCGGGTTCAGTTCCAGTCTTCGTCGGGGGTCTCGGAAGACTCGATCCCGTCGGCTTCGCCGTAGATTCCGACCGGGGGTTCTGCCTCGGGGCGGCCGACGTCGTACTTCGGGTTGCGTCCGCTCGGAGTGTCCTCGGCCTGTTCCCGGAGCGCTTCCTCGGACTCCTCGAAACCCTCGGCGACGCCCTCCCCGGATTCGCGCAGGGGCCGCTCGGCTTCCCGTTTCATCTCTTCACGATCACGGCGCTGGAGCATCGGCCCACTCACTTCCCTTGGTGCCCGGAAACCCGGGTCTGCCCCGTTTCTACCCGATTCGGGGCCGGCTGCCCACAGTCACCGGTCTGGTGGGGCCGTCAGTCCGCGGCGATCTCGGCGAGCCGACCGGTGTCCACGTCGTAGACGAAACCCCTGACCTGATCGGTGTGGGGGATGAACGGGGAGTTCCTGACCCGACGGATCGACTGCCTCACGTCGGCCTCGATGTCGGTGAAGGACTCGATCGCAAAGGACGGAGCGACGCCGGTTGCTTCCCGCAGTTCGGCCCGGAAGCCGTCGTCGGTGATCAACTGCCCGCCGCATTTCGTGTGGTGAATCAGCATCACCGCCTCGGTGCCCAGCTTCCGCTGCGAGATCGCGATCGAGCGGACCACGTCGTCGGTGATCACGCCTCCGGCGTTGCGCAACATGTGGGCGTCACCGTCGTGGAGCCCGAGCAGCTGGAACAGGTCGAGCCGGGAGTCCATGCACGTCACGATCACAAGCTTCAGGCCCGGACGAACGTCCAGGCCGCTCTCGGTGAAGGAAGCGGCGTACCGCTCGTTGTTCGCGACCAGGTCGTCGATCACACTCACGGGCGTCAGCTGCCGATCTTTTCCAGATCGACCACGAAGGTCAGGGTGGCGTTGGCCGGAATCGTCGGGGGCTGGCCGGTCTCGCCGTAGGCGAGGTCAGGCGGGATCACCAGCTTGCGCCTTCCCCCGACCTTCATGCCGGCAACACCCTCGTCCCAGCCCTTGATCACCTGGCCGGAACCGAGCGTGAACTCGAACGGCTCGCCCCGATCCCAGGATGCATCGAACTCCTTGCCGGAGTCGTAAAGCGCGCCGACGTACTGGACCGAAACCTTGTCCCCGGCCTTCGCTTCGGGGCCGGTTCCCTCCTTGATGTCCTCGACCTCGAGCTTGGTCGGCGGGGGCGCATCCGACCCCTCGATCACCGGCTTGACCGAGGTGTCGGAAAGCGAGGCCGACTCCTTCTCACCATCGCCGCCACGGCCGATCACGATCACCACCACCAGCGCAGCGATCAGGACGGCAAAGCCAGCGAGAACTCCGATTCGACGATCCATGGCGGGGATCCTAAACGGACCGGACCCTTCCGGGGATGGTTCAGGGTTCGGCTACCGTGGGTAATGAACTGCAAACAACCAATGAAGGAGTGACTCAATTGGCAGCAAAAGGATCCGCTGAGTGGAATGGAGACCTCAAGTCCGGCAGCGGGAAGTTCACCGCCGGTGACTCGATCGGCGGCGAGTACTCGTTCGGGACCCGTTTCGAGGACGCCCCCGGGGCGAACCCGGAGCAACTGATCGCCGCCGCTCATTCGAGCTGCTTCTCGATGGCGCTCTCGCTGATTCTCGGGGAGGACGGAGTCGTTCCGGACTCGATCAAGACCGACGCGTCGGTGCAGATCCGGATGCTCGAGGATCAGGGCCCGACCATCACCAGAATCGACCTGACCTGCCGGGCCGTGGTCCCCGGTATCGACGCGGCGGCATTCCAGCAGGCGGCCGAAGCCGCCAAGGGGGGCTGCCCGGTAAGCAAGGCACTGGCCGGTGTGCCGGAGATCAACCTCGACGCAAGTTTGGTTCCAGCCTGAGGTGACCTTCCGCAGCCGGACGGCTGCCAAATTACCTTTCCTAACGGTCGTGGGGGAACCAGAAGAAAACGCAGGCAGGATCGTCCGGCTGGTGCCGGGCCCGGTCATCGCCGCCGATGGCGGAGGCCGGGTCCTCGACCTGAGCTCCGAAGCAGCCAGGATCCTGGGACGGGAACCGGTTGTACCCGGGTCCGGCGGGCCTTCGCTGGGCGACCTGCTGCCCGGGCTCGACCTCCCCGAAACCCCGGGAGTCGACCACCACGGAGAACTCGAGCTCACCCGGGACGGCGGCGGCACGGTGGCGGTGCGGGTCACTGCCCGACGAACCGGGACCGGGCCGGAGTCTCTGATCACCGTTCTGCTGGAGGACCGGACGAACGAACTCGCCGCCCTGGAGGATGCCAGGACCAGTCGCTGGTTTCTTGAGGAAACCGGGGAGATCACCGGCCTCGGAATCTTCGACTGGGACCTCAAGCGGGACCGTTCAGTCTGGTCGGACGAGGTCTACCGGGTGTTCGGCTACGAGCCCGGGGCATTCACCCCGACCTTCAGGCGATTCCTCGATCTCTTCCACCCGGAGGACCGGCACCTGACGAACGCCCGGGTGCTGCGGGTCCTCTCCGGCAAGGCTCCCGCCAACTATCACGGCCGGGCGATCCGTGAGGACGGATCCATCGTCCGGATCGAGATCGAGGCCAGAGTCATTCGAGGTCGATCCGGTCGGGTTGAACGAGCCTACGGTGTGATCGCGGACGTCACCGCGCGCCGCGAGACCGAGCTGGACCGGGCCAGGCTGAAAGCTCTGTTCCGCTGCTCGCTTGACGGTCTGGTGATCAAGGACGAAGAGGGCCGGGTGACCGCACTCAGCCCTGCCGGGGAACAGGTCTACGGCCAGAGCGAGGCCGAGGCCATGGGCCGGCTGCCGGAAGAGCTGATGCCGGCGCCGGAGGCCCGGGAGAACCAGATGATCATGGACCGGCTGGAAGCCGGAGAGTCAGATCAGATCCTGTTCGAGGCCACCAGAACCCGTCCCGACGGTAGTCGTCGGCCATTTGCGATTTCGGTCGCGACGTTCCAGGACAGCCAGGGTCGGATGGCGGGAACCGTGGCTTCAATGCGGGATCTCTCAAAGATTGAATCGGCCAGGGCACTCCCCTCCGATCGCGATCCGCTGACCGGACTTCATGGCGGGCTCGGTTTCACGAAATTCCTCGACGACGCGATCGCGGCCGGTGGAGGTGCGCTGCTGTTCGTCGATCTCGACAACATGAAGCTGATCAACGAGTTCCACGGCTACCAGACCGGAGACTCGATGCTGCGGGGCGTGGCCCAGACCCTTGACCGGGAGTGTGGCGAGAAATGGCCCCTGGCCCGGGTTGGTGGTGACGAGTTCGCGGTGCTGCTTCCGGGGGTCGATCCGCCGACCGCCGAGCGGGCCGCCGAGCGGGCACTTCGCCTGGTCCGGGGATACGTCGAGCCGGCCGGGGAGCATCCCGTTACCGTGACCGCCTCGATCGGGGTTGCCACCTTTCGGGCCGGAGGCAACGAGAATCCGACCGAGGTGATCTCCAGGGCAAGCCGCGCGGCAGACCGGGCCAAGCAGCGGGGACGCGACTCCTGGGTGCTGGCCGATCCCGACTCGATCGGCCCGGGAAGGATCGGACCCGGCGAGCGAGCCTGGGGCGAACGGGTGCGGCGGATCCTGGCCGACGGCCGGATCGACCTTCACCTGCAACCGATTACCGATGTGGCGTCGGGCGAGATCCTGATGCACGAAGTCCTCCTGCGGATCATCGAGGGAGATGAACCCCGGGCGCCCGGTCCCTATCTCGAGATGGCGGAACGGCTCGGTCTGGTTCACGCGATCGATCGCGCAGTCATGCGCAAGGCGATCGACCTGCTCGAGGCAAATCCGGGCCTGACCCTTTCGGTGAACGTTTCCGGCGGATCGATCGGGGACGACCAGCTGCTTGAACTGATTCGGGAGGCGGTCGAACTTCACCGTTTCGACCCGACCGGGTTGGTGATCGAGCTGACCGAAACCGCAACCGTGATCGATGCGGGACGGGCGTACCACTTCGCCTCGGCCCTCGAAGAGATCGGCTGCAGCTTCGCGATCGATGATTTCGGAACCGGGTACGGGTCCTACGACTACCTGAGAAATATGCCGGCCGACTACGTCAAGATCGACGGCCAGTTCATCCGGGAGTGGACCGAGGTCGATCAGGCGGTGATCGCTTCGCTGGTCGGGCTCGCCCGCGGACTCGGGAAACGGACCGTGGCCGAATGTGTGGAATCCCAGGAGATCCTGGAGCGGGTGGCGGACGCCGGGATCGACCTCGCCCAGGGCTACCACCTCGGCCGACCGGCACCGGTGTCAAGTGTCCTTGGGGAGTCCGGTGAACGACAGACCTGAGACGGGCGGCGGTGGAAACAGGGAACGAATCAAGGCGGCGAGGGCCGCGGCGGACGGGGTGCCGGGCAGTCGACTGAGTGCCCGGCTCTACGACCCCGTGCTGTGGCTGGGCGAACGAACCGGCCTCGGCCGATGGCGCAGCAGGGTGGTGGGGGCGGTCACCGGTTCGGTGCTGGAGATCGGGGCCGGAACCGGCCTCAACCTCGCTCACTATCCATCCGGGCTTGAGCGACTGGTGCTGACCGAGCCGGACCGTCACAAGACGGCCAGGCTGAGGAAACGGGTGGTGCCCGGCGTCCGGCCGGAGGTTGTCCGGGCGCCGGCCGAGATCATCCCCTTCGACGACGGCGAGTTCGACACAGTGCTCGCCACCCTGGTCTTCTGCACGGTGTCGGATCCCGCCGCCGCGATCAGCGAGGTGGTCCGGGTGCTGAAACCGGGTGGCCGGCTGCTCTTCCTCGAACACATCCGGTCCGACGGCCGGTTGGGTCGATTCCAGGACCGTTGTGAGCGCCCGTGGGCCTGGCTGGCGGACGGCTGTCACTGCAACCGTCGCACCCTCGAACTCTTCGATCAGGCCGGTCTGGAGGTCGAGGTGAAGGCGCGGCAGGATCGGTTTCCGATGCCTCCTGTGGTCCGCCCGGTGGTCAGCGGAATCGCCCGACCAAGACCGGATTCCGGAGCTGCAGATCGGCCGGAAGGCGACTGAGCGAGCGCCGGAAGCCTGAGCTTGACCGGCTTCATTATCAGGTCCGGATCGGCCCGCGTCGTGACCGGACCGGGCCGTAATCTGGCCTGCCTTGAGCCAGTTCCAGACCGACCAACCAACCGAGCCGGGGCGCGGTGTCCGCCTGCCGGACTGGCCCGGTGACCGGCCGCTCAGAGCCTGGCAGCTGGCGGCGCTCGAGGCTCTGCGACATCACCCCGAGACGAGTTTTCTCGCTTCGGCGACCCCGGCCGCGGGCAAGACCACCTTCGGCCTCAGGATCGCCCACGAGATGCTCTCCACCGGTCGGGTCGAACGGATCGTCGTGCTCGGGCCGACCACCCACATCTGTCGGCAGTGGGCTGCCGCCGCAGCCGGCATCGGGATCGACCTCGAACCGAACCGCCCGAACGCGGACGGGCCGGAGAGCACCGACTTCCACGGGATCGCGGTCACCTACCAGACGGTGGCGGCCGACCCGGGAATCCACGCCCGGGCCGCGGTCCGCCCGACCCTGGTGATCGCCGATGAACCGCACCACATGGGCGAACAGGCGAGTTGGGGCGTTACCGCCCGCCAGGCCTTCGATCGGGCCACATATCGCCTGCTGCTCTCGGGCACCCCGTTCAGATCCGACAACGAGGCGATCCCCTGGGTTTCCTACGACCGGGACGGCCTGAGCAGCGCCGACTACACCTACGGCTACCCGGAGGCCCTGGTCGACCGGGTCTGCCGGCCGATCACCTTCCTCCCGTATGACGGCGAGATGGAGTGGCTGAGCGACGGGGAGGTGAAAAGTGCCGACTTCGACCTGGTCCTGCCCGCAATGGAGTCCGCCCGGCGGCTGAGGACCGCGCTGGAGGCCGACGGTGAGTGGATGGGTGAGGTGCTGCGCGACGCAGATCTGAAACTCACCGAGGTGAGGGCGGCCGGTCACCCCGATGCCGGGGGGCTGGTGGTCGCATCCGACCAGGAGCACGCCCGGGCGATCGCCCGACGGCTCAACCTGATCGGCGACGAGCAGCCGGAGATCGTGATGAGCGACGAGCCGGGGGCTTCCGCCCGGATCGCCGCTTTCGCGGCCTCCGACCGGCGCTGGCTGGTTTCGGTGCTGATGGTCTCCGAGGGAGTGGACATCCCCCGGCTGCGGGTCGGCGTGTACGCGACCGCCGCCCGGACCGAGCTGTTCTTCCGCCAGGTCGTGGGACGCTTCATCCGGACCACCCCGGAACCGCGCCGCCAGATGAGCTACCTGCTGCTCCCGGCCGACAGCCGGTTGAAGCAGCTCGCCTTCGAGATCGAGCGCGAACGCCGACACGCGATCGAACTGGTCCCCGCCCTCGAAGAGGAACTGGCCGAGCTGGATCGGGAACCGCCGGAGCGGGCGACCGGCGACGGTTTTGCGGCCCTCAGCTCCACGGCAGCAGAACTCGACGACGCGATTCTGGCCCAGACAACCATGCAGCTCTTTGCCACCGAGGAGTCCGACCACCGGGTCGAGACGATCTCGGCGGTCACCGGAGAGGTCACCCGGACCACGATCGTGAAGCCTAAGCCGGAGCGAACCTCCACCTCGACGCGCACCGTCCGGCCGGGGCGCGGCAGCCGCGGGACCCCGGACGGGGTCGATGCGGAACCGAAACGGGAGACCGCCTTTCAGGCCCGGGAACGACTGCGGGAGGAGCGCCGGACCCTGGTCACGGACGTTTCACGACGCACCGGTGAGGGCCATCGTGCGGTCCACGCGAGGATCAACCGAGCGGTCGGAATCACCTCGGTCGCCAAGGCAACCATCAGCCAGCTCGAAAAGGGCAACCAGATGCTCCTCCGCGAACTGAGCTGATTCCTATCCGACCCCACCACCCCTGATCGGGTCAGCGGCCGGTGTATCTCGCCTTGCCGGGGCCTTCGTCGAGGAAGCTGCGGACCGCGTTGATCAGGTCCTCGGTCGCGAACAGATCGGCGGCGTCGTGACGGGTGACCCGGTCCGCGTCGGCGACCCCGCCTTCGCGGTATGCGCGGATGATCCGTTTGGTCATCGCGTGGGCCCGGGTCGGGCCGTGGGCGAGGCGCAACGCCAGCTTCCGGCAGTGGTCCTCGAGTTCGGCATCCGGCACCACTTCGTTGATCACGTTCCAGCGTTCCAGGGTGGTTGCGTCGAACAGGTCGCCGGTCATCACCAGTTGCCGGGCCCTGCCCGATCCGGCCCGTTCGGCCAGCCGCTGAGGTCCACCCATCGAAGGGGTCAGCCCGACCACCACCTCGACCAGACCGAAACGGGCCGACTCGGAGGCGACGATCAGGTCGCAGGCGAGCGAGAGCTCGAACGCCGCGGTCAGGGTCAGCCCGTGAGCCGAGAAGACGATCGGTAGCGGCAGGGTTTCGATTCGCTCGACCAGGCCGAGCAGGTCCGACCAGAGGCGTGAACCCTGGGCGGGGGTGAGGCCGGAGAACTCCTCCACGTTGACCCCGCCTGAGACGACCCTGCCCTCGGCCCGGATCAGCAGACCCCGCGGCGGCTCGGCGTGCATCGCCTCGATCGCTTCGGTCAGTTCCCCGATCAGGTTGCGGTCGAACAGGTTGAGCGGAGGGCTGTTCAGGGTTACGACAGCCAGAGGCCCGTCGCGTTCGGTCTTGACCAGGTTCATGGGGCGATTCTACGCTCGCCGCGGGGCCGCCTATTTCGGGCCGGAAAACGCCTTGGTCACCAGTTCGACCACCCGCGGGCGGTCCTCCCGCGAGATGAATCGGGAGCTCCTGGTCGGAACCACGATCTCGAGGAACTCACGGCGTTCCTCCTCGGTCAGGTTGTTGTAGAGCCGCTGGGTGTGATGTGAAAGCCACCTTGCCCGCAGCCAGACCGCCGGCCAGTCAACCTGTCTCGCGTACCGGACCGAACGGGCGACGAGCCCGGCGGCCACACCGGCCTGGGTCGCGCGGGATTTCTTCGCGGCCATCGCTTCGCCCCCTCAGAGGATCCGTTCGATCCTGAACACGCGGTCCCCCTTCGGCGCGGCTACCGTCACCTCGTCACCGGTTCTCCGGTCACGCAGGGCCTTGCCGATCGGCGACTCGGCGGAGAGCAGTCCCCGGCTCAGGTCGGCCTCGGTCGAGCCGACCAGGGTCCAACGGTGGCTCTGGTCGCGATCGTCGGTCAGTTCGGCGGTCCGGCCAAAAGCGAAGACGTCCCCTTCGGCCCCGTCGGGGTTGCTCACAACCGCGTTGTCCAGCCGCGTCCGGAGGCGCTTGATCCTGGTCTCGAGGTGAGCCTGATCCTCCTTGGCGATGTGGTACTCCGCGTTTTCCTTGAGGTCGCCGAGCTCGCGGGCGGCCTTCAGCCGCACCGCCAGTCGCTGACGCGCCGGGCCTTCGAGTTCGGTCAGCTCCTCCTTGAGCTTCGCCATTCCGTCGGCGGTGATCGACTCTTCGGACTCTCTCGGATCGGCCATGAGACTGAATCCTAGAAGACTCAGCTCGGCAGCCAGGCCGAAGGAAAGGCTCCCGCCGGGACCTTTCCTGCGTACTCGGGGAAGTTCGTCATGGCGATCCGTTCGGCGGCGGACCCGGCCAGAAGCGGTTCGAGGTCGCCGAGGGTCAGCAGGACCCGGAAGGTCGAGCCGATCTGGAGGTCGGCGGCGGTCGGCCGGTCTCCGCCAACCAGACCCTCCTCGGCGAAACGCTCGACCGTAGCGATCAAGCCGGGCAGGGCGGCGATGTCCTCGGCCAGGCGCACCGCGGTGATCCGGTGGTACTTCCAGGTGGCCCGGACGAGCTTGATCGCGTAGTCGGTTCCGGCCGGGTCGAGCTCGCCGCCGCCCCCGAAGGTCCCGAGGGACTCGGGTCGGAAATGCATCGCACCCCACGGGAGACGGCGGCCGAGGTCCTGAAGTTCCCGATCGCCCCAGAGCTCGGCCTCCCGAACCGCGTCGGCAGCGCCTTCCGGGTAGAGCGGAGGCTCGGGTGCCAACGCCTCCAGCCGCGGGAAGATATCGGTCGAGCCGTGGACTCGCTCCGAACCGATCGTGAGCCCGGGAACGGTGGTTCGACCGGTCCCGTAGAGGGCCTCCATCTGTTCGCCATGACGGCCGATCTCGAGGTTCTCCCACTCGTACTCGATCCCCTTCAGGTCGAGCGCCGCGGCGACCGCCAGGCAGGGGTGGGAGGGTGGCAGGGCGTGGAGCGTGACCTTCTCGGGGATCGGCATCGGCCGGACTCTACGGCCGGAGCGTTCCCCGGTCAATCACGGCGGTACGGTTTCGGCATGGATCAACCAGGGCGGACCGGTCCGGGACCGGTGGCGATATCGCTCGGCAGCGAGGAGGGGGACGGGCGGCTGAGCGAGCAGTTCCGGCTCACTCCCGAGGCCCGGGGGCCGTGGGTCGAGCATGCGGCTCACGGCGGAGCGCCGGTCGGACTGATCGCCCGGGCCGCGGAGAGTTTCGGCAAGGCGGACGGGATGCGACTGGCCGGACTCTCGGTTGCCTTCTTCGGCCCGGTTCCACTTGGTGAGGTGACGATCGAGTCCGAACTGGTCAAACCGGGCCGCAAGCAGCGAATCGTTCTGGTTCGGCTGTCGAGTGGCGGAAGGGTGCTGCTGGACGCCCGGGCGGTGCTGCTCCGGCGGGGGTCGGTCGACCTCCCCGGCCAGGTGCTCGATCCGGATCGAGGGCGGCCGATGCCGGGTCCGGAACGGGGCCGGGAGGTCGATCAGGCCCGGTGGGCGGGTGGCGAGGGCCCGGCCTTTCATCGCACCGCCAACACCGGGCTGGCGATCGAGGGCGGACCCGACCGGGTCGGCCCGGTCGGCTCGGCCTGGTTCCGCCTCGCCTCGGCGCTGGTCGAGGGCGAGACCCCCGGCGGGGCTCAGCGGGCGGTCGCGGCGGCCGACTTCGGCAACGGGGTGGCTCACCCGGTTCCCTTTGGCGAATTCCTGTTCGTCAACTGTGACCTGAGCGTCTCGCTGGCGCGTGAACCGGTCGGGGAGTGGATCGGGATCAGCAGCCGGACCGGGATCGATCCCGGTGGGGCCGGGGTTACCTCGACCGAACTCTTCGACCGTGAGGGCTGGGTCGGAACCGCAAGCCAGACGCTGTTTGTGGACCGGGTCTGAGCCTGAGCGGACCTGCGGTCGGCGGCTAAAGGACCAGTCGTCGGAAGAGCCGTTCCAGTTCGGCTGCCGGGTCGCGGGTCATCCCGGTGTGGGTGCCGGTCGCCTGGATCGCGGTCGAGGAGGGTGCAGCAAGCCAGCCGAACCGCTCCGGAGCCGGCAGTTCCGCCAGCTTCCCGCCGGCCGGATCCCCCTCGATGATCCGGACGATCGCTTCGAGCGAGTGCCGGGCCGGTTCGAGGTCGAAGTCGGGAGCGATCGCGTTCACCTGCCCGGCGCGAATGATCGCCCGGATCCCGATGAACTCGTGCTGTCGGCTGTGGAGTGCGAC
Source organism: Solirubrobacterales bacterium (assembly GCA_023958085.1). Classification (GTDB taxonomy): domain Bacteria; phylum Actinomycetota; class Thermoleophilia; order Solirubrobacterales; family 70-9; genus 67-14. The sequence continues at coordinate 64,685 of JAMLGI010000006.1, forward strand.
CCCGACGTTGATCCGTTCATCGCGCTGGATGCTCGGGACGAGCTGCAGCACCGTGTAGGAAAAGGCAAACGGCTTCCCGGCGTCACCCATGTTCGACCTCGCCCGTCTCGTCAGGGGGGCTCCCGGTACCGCCGTCCAGGTAGCCGGAGAGCTCTTCGACCACCAGGTCGATCGAGTCCAGCCGCCGCCTGAGGAACTCCCCGATGTCTCTGCCGCGGGCCCGGCCCGCCGGTTCGAGCCACTCGTCGGGGATCAGATCGACCACCTCCGGCACTGCCTCCAGGGCCGGGCCGGCGATCCGGTCGGCCGCCTGCCGAAGGGCCGGCCGATCGATCACCGGGATCAGTACGTGATCCCGCAGCGCCGGGGTCTCCAGGGTTGCGGTCTCGGCCAGTGAGGAGTTTCCGTGCTGGCGAAAGAAGGCCGCACCGTGGTCGATCATCCAGGTCCGTCCGTGCCAGATCAGGAGGTTCGGGTTGCGCGGGGTGCGGTCGATGTTGGTGACCAGTCCGTCGAACAGGTAGATGGCCGCGGCCAGTTCCGGATCGCTTGATCCGGGCTGACCGGGTTCATCCGGTGACAGGGTGAAGGGGAGCGCCCCGGGCAGGAAGTCCATCGCCAGGTTGAGGCCCCGGCTGGCCTCGATCAGGTCCTTCACCTCGGGGTCGGGCTCGGCTCGGCCGAGTTCCACCGGCACCTCGATCAGCGAAAGCTCCGGTACCGGCAGGCCGATCGACCGGCCGAGTTCACCGGCCACCAGCTCGGCGATCAGGGCCCCCGGGCCCTGGCCGGCGCCGCTGAACTTGACCACCCAGGTGCCGAGATCCTCGGCTTCCACCAGTCCCGGGAGGGACCCTCCCTCACGCAGCGGGGTGATGTAGCGGGTGGCCCGGGTCACGGGAAGTCGACCCGAACGGAGTTGTGCGGCAGCCGCCGACGGCATGTCTGAAGCTTCGCAGGTGCGGGCCGACCGGGTCCGGGGTGCCCGGCCGGCCGTCATCCGGTCGGCATCACGGAATAAGCTGCGGCGGTCTCGTAACTCACGGATCTCCGATTCAGGAAGGTTTTGATTTGTCCACGCTCTCCAATGCGGTGACCGCGCCCCGTGGCACGGTGCTCGCCGATCTCTTCGCCGACACCCGGGTCCGCAACGTCCTGCTGGTTTTCGGTGGCGCGCTCTTCACGGCGATCTGCGCCCAGATCACGATCCCGATGACCCCGGTTCCGATGACCGCCCAGACCCTGGCCGTGGTCCTGGTCGGCTCCGCGCTCGGCTGGAAGCGCGGCGCCGCGGCGCTCCTGCTCTACGCGGTGCTCGGGCTCTTCCTCCCGGTCTTCTCCGATTTCAGCAGCGGACTCTCGGTGATCACCGGGGCGACCGGCGGCTACATCGTCGGCTTCATCTTCGCCGCCGCCGCAGTCGGTTACCTGGCCGAGAAGGGGACCGACCGCAAGGTTCTGACCGCGTTCGCCTCCTTCATCGCCGGTCAGGCGATCATCTTCGCCTTCGGCCTGATCGGTCTCAAGCTGGCCGCCCCCGGTCTGGTTGACGCCGGGGTCATGGCCAGCGCAGGCTGGGCCGAGGTGATCCACTCCGGGTTCACGATCTTCATCATCGGCGGGCTGGTCAAGGCCGCTGTCGGAGCTGTACTGATGCCGGCCGCGTGGCGGCTGGCCGAAAGGAGCTGACACACATGTTTTCACTGCTGAAGCTGGCCGACTACGAACCCGGCGACGGGATCCTCACCGCGCTGGCGATCTTCTTCTTCTTCATCTGGGTCTGGATCGTCATCACCATCCTGATGGACCTCTTCCGCGATCACGAGATGTCCGGTTGGGGCAAAGCCGCCTGGTGCCTCTTCCTGATCGTGATCCCGGTGCTCGCTTCGCTGATCTACCTGATCGCCAGGGGTTCCGGCATGAGGGATCGCGCCATGCAGGAACAGGCGGATGCCCGGAAACAGTTCGATCAGTACGTTCGCGAAACCGCCGGGACCGGTCCGGCGGACGAGCTCCAGAAGCTCGATGAGTTGCGCAAGAGCGGGGCGATCTCCGAAGAGGAGTTCACCAGCCTGAAGGCCAAGATCCTCGCCTGATCCTGCCGGATCCACCCCGCCCCGACCGGGGGCGGGGTGGACTCCACCAACCCCGCCGCGGATGGGCGGGGTCCGCCGGAGCGTAGGATGCCGCGGATGCGCCGCACCCTCACTACGGTCACCCTCGTTGCCGCCGCCCTGGTTCTCGGGGTGGTAGCCCTGACCGTCTTCGGAAACCGGGGCGACGACAGCCGGGGCAGATCCACCGGGCAGACCCCTCCCGCGTCGGCGGCTCAGTCCGGGGCCACCGGGGAGTCTGCCTGGCCGGAAGACCCTCTCGCCGGACTCAACCTGACCGCCTACACCCGGGACGGCTACGGGCGTCCCGAGGTGAAAACCGACATCGAACGGATCGTCGCGCTCGATGCCACCGCGATCACCCTGACTCCGACTTGGTACATGGCGACCGGCAGCTCGGACTCGATTCGGCCGGACCCGAAAAAGAGCCCGAGCGACACAAGCCTCAACCAGGCCATCAACTGGATCAGGGAGGCGGGGCTGAAGGTGATTCTCAAACCGCATGTGGATGTGCTCGACGGAACCTTCCGGGGGGACATCCAGCCCACCGACCGCGACCGCTGGTTCAGCTCCTACACGGAGTTCATCCGGCACTACACCTCGATCGCGGCCTCGCAGCAGGTCGAGCTCTTCGCGGTCGGCACCGAACTCAAGTCGCTTTCGGGAGATCCGACGCCGTGGCGCTCGGTGATCGAGGAGGTCCGGTCGGAGTTTCCCGGGAAGCTGACCTACGCCGCCAACTGGGATGAGGTCGGGCAGGTGCAGTTCTGGGACCAGCTCGACCTGATCGGGGTCGACGCGTACTTCCCGTTGGCCGAGGGCAACCCGGAGCCGGACGAGGCCGCGCTCGCCGCCGCCTGGCAGCCGGTGGTCGACTCTCTGCGCGGGATCTCGGAACAGTGGGACCGGCCGGTGCTCCTGACCGAGGTCGGCTACCCCAGCCAGAAGGGTGCGACCGAGCACCCCTGGGAGGTCAGGCCGGATCAGCCGGCCGACGTCGAACTACAGGCCAGGGCCACCCGGGCCGTGTTCCAGGCCTTCGGCGATCAGCCGTGGCTGGCCGGGATCAACTGGTGGAGCTGGCGGGCCGATCCCTCCGATCAGGAGAATCACGGCATCGACTACACGCCGGAAGACAAGCCGGCCGAGCAGGTACTTCGCGACGCCTGGGGTTCTTCCTCCGGCTGAGTCCTCCCGTTGCACGGGATTTTTCAGCTACCGCTCCGACCGGGTGGGGAGGGGGCCAGGCTCGTTACGTTGGATCATCGCCCGCCGGCTTGCGGGCACTCATGACTCAGCATCGAATCCAAATTTCAGGCGGCCGCGGTCGCATCTACGGCGGCGCGGTCACCGCAGTCCTGCTCCTGCTGCTGGTCCTGTCGCTGGGCGGATCCGGCCGCGCGGGAGCCGAAACTCCCCAGGAACGGTACGACCGGGCCCAGAACAAGCTTTCCGAGATTGCGGGCACGGTCGATGGGCTCAAGCAGCAGATCGCCGCCGACAACCGGGCGGTCGACTCACTGATCGGACGCCTCGGGCCGCTGCGGGCAAGGGCGGATGAACTCCAGGCCCGGCTGGCCGCCAAGCAGGCCGAACTCGACCGGCTCGCGGCGGAGTTGAAAGCCGAACAGGAGCGCCTGGCCCGGGTGAAGGCCCGGCTTGAGCGGGCACTCGATGTGCTTCGTACCCAGCTGGTCAGTCTCTACATGAGCGGGACCCCGTCGGTTCCCGAAATGGTGCTGGGCTCTTCCGACTGGTCACAGCTGGTCGCCAAGACCGGGTACGCCAGTGCGATCCAGAGCCGCAACGACTCGGTGGTCAGCCGGGTGAAGGATCTGCGCAACGAGGTTGCCTCCATGGTCAAGCGGATGAAGGTCCAGGAGGCCAAGCTCCGCGAGGCCCGCGACCGGATCGCCGCCGAGGAAAAGGAGGCGGTCGCCGCCCGGGACGAACTCGAGGCCGAGCGGGCCACCTATCTGGCGACCCGTGACCGGCGTGAGCAGCGGATCTCGGCCCTTGAGGAAAGGGCCGGGGCGCTTGAGGACAGCCTGCCCGACCTGACCAACGACCCGGCTTCCAGCTCCGCACCGCGGGCCCCGGCACCGGTGTCCGGACAGACCGCGGTACTCGGTTCGGACGGCCTCGCCGCCGCCCCGAAGGGTGCGCCGCAGGCGGTCAAGGACGTGATCGCTGCCGCCAACGCGATCTCCAGCACCCCGTACGTGTGGGGCGGAGGACACGGCTCGTTCGAGTCTTCCGGCTACGACTGTTCCGGAGCGGTCAGCTACGCGCTCCACGGCGGCGGATTGATCTCGAGTCCGCTCGACTCGACCGGACTCACCACTTGGGGTGAACCGGGTGAGGGCAACTGGATCTCGGTTTACGGCAACGCCGGCCACGCCTACGCGGTGATCGCCGGACTCAGGTGGGACACCTCCGGAACCGGCGGATCCGGCCCGCGCTGGCAGACCGAGATCCGCAGCTCCGCCGGATTCATCGCCCGGCATCCCTCGGGTCTCTAGAACCTGGAAGAAGGCCCGTACTGCCTCCCTGCTCGCCCCACGACGGGCGGGAAGGCTCAGCGAAGGATCTCCACCAGGAGGATCCAGGCGTTCAGCACGGCCGCGAGGATTGCGCCGATCAGACCGGCGAAGATCCAGTAGGGGCCGGCCGCGGACCCGGCCAGCAGCAGGACCGAGCCGACCAGGAAGGGTGTGGTGCCGCACAGCGGCAGCATGATCCGGGATCCGTAATGGCCGTCGGAGGCGATCACGCTGCGCAGGCTCAGCCAGCCGATCGCGGTGGAGAAGACAAGTCCCTGCAGCAGCAGTTCCAGTCCAAGGGCCTGGTGGTCCTGGTCCGGAATCAGGCCGAACAGGGAAACGATCAGAACTCCGATCAGCAGCAGGATGGTGACCAGGCCGAGTTCGGGAACCCCGTCCAGTTCGAGGATCCGTTCGAGGTTGATCGAGATCGCCACGAACACGAGCCCGGCCAGCGCCGCCGAGGCGCCGGCCGCCGCCACAAAGAGATCGTTCCAGCCTTCGATGTCGCCCGCCTTCCGGTGTGGTGCCTATGGGGTTTCGCCCTCGGGGTCGGAATCCCGGTCGGGTTCGGCCTCACTTCGTTGGGAGTTGAGGAAGTTGTGGGCGATCGCGCCGGTCAGCATCGCCATGAAGGAGATCCCCACCAACTGGACCACCAGGGCGGTGATCTGGGAACCGGTCGTGGTCGGCTCCCACTGCGATCCGAGCGTGGTCATGCTGGAGACCGCCCAGTAGACCGCCTCCCACTCGGACAGGGTCTGGTGTCCGCGTTCGAAGGCCCGGAAGACGATCCCGCCGGCAACCGCGATCAGGAGGCTCATCAGGGCGAAGTAGGCCAGTCCCTCGTTGGAGAACATCCGTCGTGATGCCTGGGCCAGCTTGAGCAGGCGCAGCAGTCGCAGCAGGCGGATCGCCCGGAGGCTCTGCAGGGCGGCGGGCAGGACCGGAGGGGTGAGGAAGACGACGACCAGCTCCAGCGGGTGATGGCGGAGGTAGCGCCACCGGTCGGGTACCAGGGCCAGCATCACGACGAGCTCCAGGGCGAAAGCGATCCAGGTTCCCCAGTTGAGCAGATGGGCGACCGTCTCGAGTGTGCCGCCGACATGGGCCTCGGTCAGCGCCACGCTCGGCAGGGTGAGGGCCGAGGCGACGAGCAGCGGCTTGTCCATCAGGCGCTCCGCCTTCAGGGCCCTGACGCCGACCACTCCGTCGGTTCGATCGGGGGTCCGGGCGGAGTCCGGTGGCATCGCTGCATCCCGGTCTGGTCGTTCCGGCATGGGAATCAGTTCGACACCTCGATCCCGGTGCCTTCCCGGGCGGGTTGACGAACGGACCGGGGTCGTCTGGACCAGGTCAGAATAGTTTGTTAGACTAACTAAGTGATCTTTTTCCGAGAATCCAGTCAGCAGGCCGGGGTCGAGCCGACCTTCCCGGGCGGACCACGGCAACTCCGACGGAGTGGATCGTGAGCGTCGCCGGGCAGCAGGCGCCGCCCGCCGAGGTGTCCGAGACCCCGGCCGACGACCTGCGCCGGGCGATCGCCCGGACCGCCAGAAGGATGCGCCGGGAGGCCGGTGGGCCGCTCACCCCCACCCAGTTGGCGACTCTGGCCTCGGTCTGGCGGCTGGGGGAAGCCACCCCCGGCACCCTGGCCGAACTGGAAGGCGTGAGGCGACCGACCATGACCCGGGTGATCGCCCAGTTGGAGGAGGCCGGAATGGTCGAACGCCGGGCGGACCCCCGGGACGGGCGCTGCTTCCTGATCACCCCGACCGAGGAAGGCCGTGCCTGCCTCGACGATCAGCGCACAAGAAAGAGCGCCTGGCTGGCAAGGATGCTCGACCGGCTGGACCCGGAGGATGCGCACACCCTTCAGCGGGCCGCCGCCATCCTCGAGCACGCCCTGGAGGAGGAACGCGATTGACCGAGGCCCTGAAAAAGTCCTTCGACTCCCTCTCGGTACCCAACTACCGGCGGTACTTCTACGGCCAGGTGGTCTCGCTCTCCGGCAACTGGATGCAGACCGTGGCCGAGGTCTGGCTGATCCTCAGCCTGACCGGATCCGGTCTGGCGGTCGGGCTCACCACCGCGCTCCAGTTCCTGCCGATCCTGCTGATCGGGGCCTGGGGCGGGACCCTCGCCGACCGCTTCGCCAAGCGACGGCTGCTGATGGCGACTCAGGCGCTGATGATGCTGCCGCCGCTGATCCTCTTCGGATTCACCCTGAACGGCGCGGCAACCCCGGGACTGGTCTACGCGCTGGTCTTCGTCCGCGGCCTCCTGATCGCCGTGGACAATCCGGCCCGGCAGGCCTTCGTGGTCGAGATGGTCGGGTCGAAGCGGGTGGTCAACGCGGTCAGCCTGAACAGCGTGATCGTCCACTCGGCCCGGGTGGCCGGCCCGGCCCTGGCCGGAGTCCTGATCGCCCTGGTCGGCGTGGCCCCCTGCTTCGGTCTGAACGCGCTCACCTTCGTGGTGATGATCTGGGCCCTCCGGGGCATGAATCCCGAGGCGCTGAAGGACGCACCCCTGCCCGACCGGGACGGCGCCGGGGTGATGGCCGCGGTTCGTCACGTCCGGGCGACCCCGGATCTGGCGATTCCGCTTGTCTTGATGGCCCTGGTCGGCACGCTCGGACTCAACTTCCATGTGATCCTGCCGCTACTGGCCCGACTCACCTTCGAGGGTGGCCCGACCGCGTACGCGGTGCTGGTCTCCGCGATGGGCGTCGGCTCGGTCACCGGGGCACTGATCACCGGGGCCCGCGGCGAGACCGGGCTCAACCTGATCGGGCTCTCGGCCGGGGCCTTCGGCGTACTTGCCCTGCTGGCGGCGGCGATGCCGACCTTGATCGCCGAGATCCCGGTTCTGGCCCTGCTCGGGGCCACCTCGGTCAGTTTTGCGGCGGCGGTCAACTCCACCCTCCAGCTGGCCGTGTCACCGGAGATGCGGGGCCGGGTGATGGCGCTCTACACCGTGGTCTTCCTCGGCTCCACCCCGATCGGCGGGCCGCTGGTCGGCTGGATCTCCGAGATCGCCGATCCCCGGCTCGCTCTGGTCATGGCGGCAGCCTCCGGTATCGGCGCGGCCCTGGTCGCGACCCGGATCCAGCGGCAGAGCCGGCCGGTACCGGAACCGGCCTGAGCGGATATCCGGCTCGTCCCGGTCATCGGGTACGCTGCCGCCGGTGCAACACACCGCCACCGGATACTGGATCCGTGAGGCCGGAGAACCCGGGCCGCTGCCGTCGCTGGAAGGCGACCGGGAGTTCGACGTCCTGATCGTGGGTGGCGGGTTCACCGGCCTCTGGACCGCGTGGCATCTCACCGAGCTCGAACCGAGCCTGAAGATCGGTCTCGCCGAAGCCGACCGGATCGGGTTCGGCCCCAGCGGCAGAAACGGCGGCTTTGTCGAGCCGCTCTGGGAGAGTTTCCGGGTGCTCTGCCACCGTTTCGGGCCGGCCGGGGCCTACGAGATGGCCCTCGCCGGTGAGGAGTCGGTAGACCAGATCGGGCAGTTTCTGGAGCAGCGGGGCGTCGATGCCTGGTACCGCAAGGACGGCATGGTCAACGTGTCCACCGGTCCGGCCTGGGACGGGGCCCGGCAGGAGAACCTCGACCTGCTGGCCGGGTCCGACGTCGCCGACCGGGTGAGGGAGCTCGATCCGGCAGCGATGGCGGAGATCTGCGAGTCACCGGCCTTCCGTGGCGGGGTGATCTATCCCGGCGCGGCCACGGTCCAGCCGGCGCGGCTCGGATTCGCGATCCGGGAGGCGCTGGCCGAACGGGGAGTTGCGATGTACGAGCACTCTCCGGTCATCCGGATCGAGGAGTATCCGGCCGAGTCGGTGGTCCACACTCCGGGTGGCCGGGTCCGGACCGATCGGGTGGTGCTGGCCAACGGGGGAGCCCTGGCAGGCAGCGGCTCACCGTTCAGGAACATGCTCACCGTGGCTTCGAGCCACATGCTGATCACCGAACCGGTTCCGGATGTGCTGGATGAGGCGGGCTGGTCGGGCGGGGAGGGAATCACCGACTGCCACTCTCTGGTCACCTACTTTCGCACCACCCCCGACCGGCGCATCGCACTCGGTTGGGGTGGCGGACGGATCGCCGTCGGTGGTCGGACTTCGGGAAAGGCAGAGCTCGACCCGGAGGTGATTCGTGAGGTGATCCGGATTCTCCACCGGTACTTCCCGGAGACCGCGAACCGCGAGGTCGAGCACGCCTGGGGCGGGCCGATCGACGCCTCTCCGAGTCACCTGCCGCATGTGGTCCGTCTGGATTCCGGCCGGACCTTCGCCGCTTTCGGCTTCACCGGCAACGGGGTCGGTCCGACCCAGCTTGCCGGTCGTACCCTGGCCTCGCTGGTGACCGACCGACAGGATCGGTACACGGGGCTGCCGTTCGTGGCCTCCCCTTCCGAGCTCAAGGTGATCCCGCCGGAGCCGCTGCGCTGGGTCGGCGGGGCGGCGATCCGGGAGGCGATCAGACGAGTCGAGGAACGCCAGACGGCGGGACAGGAACCGGGTCCGATCAGCCGCCTGGTCGCCGAGATCCCCGCCCGGATCGGTTTCCACATCGGCCGCTGATGCAAGGACCGTCCAAGCCACCGCCGAACGGGGGCGATTGAGCGGGAGTCGAGCGCTCGATAGGTTGATCCCGAACGCAATTCAAGGAGGCCACGATGTCATCGATTCCCGCCGATGCGCTTTATCTGCTTGAGGGGAAGCACTTCGCCCACGTCGCCACGATCAATCCGGACGGATCCCCCCAGGTCACACCGGTCTGGATCGATCACGACGGCGACATGATCCTGTTCAACACCGCCAAGGGGCGGATCAAGGACCGGAATCTACGCCACGATCCCCGGGTCGCGATCTCGATTCCGGACTCGGAGAACCCGTACCAGGCGCTGGTGATCCAGGGCCGGGTGAAGGAGATCACCGAGGAGGGGGCGGACCAGCACATCGATGCCCTCGCCAAGCGGTACCTCGACCAGGACGTCTATCCGTTCCGTCGGCCCGGAGAGGTCCGACTCAAGGTGCTGATCGAGTCGGAGAAAGCAGCCTTCGGACTCGGATAGAACTCCACCAACCCCTCGGCCGAATCTGTACCGAGACAGCCCGGGGCTGTGTCGGTACAGATTCGGCCGTTTGGTTCGGCTACTCGGTGTAGCCGGCGCTCTTCAGGTACTCGGCCGCGACCTGGTCCGGCTTTTCCTTGTCTATGTCGACCCGCGCGTCCAGCTCCTGCATCACCTTCTCGGTCAGTCCCTCCTGGACTTTCTCGATGGTTGCCGCGTAGTCCGGTCCGGCCTCGTCGATCGTCTTCTGCTTGGTCAGGAAGATCACGTTCCCGGCCGGCAGCACCTGCTTGTCGTCCTTCAGGGTCGTGTACCTGTCCGAGGCACCCAGCTGGGCGTCGGTCGTGAACACGATCGAGAGGTCGGCCTGTCCCTTGTCCAGCACCTCGTATCGCAGCCCGATATCCACCGGGGTGAACGACTTGAACTTCAGCCCGTAAAGCTTCTCCAGCCCGAGCAGGCAGTCGATCCGCTGTCGACACTCCGGTGAACCGTAGAGCGTCAGGTCCTGGCTCTTGCCTTCGAGGTCGGAGATCGTCGAGACCCCGAGCTCCTTCGCCCTGGAGGTCAGGAGTCCGACCGCATTGGCGGACGAGAACGGGGTCGGGGGCAGCGCGGTGATGCCGTCCTTCTCGAGATCGGCTTTCGCTTTCTCGTAGGCCTGCTGTGACTCGCCGGGGACGTCTTCCGGCGGCGTGTTGAAGAAGGAGGTGAGGACGGTCGAGGCGTACTCCGGGTAGCCGGAGATCTCCCCCTGTTTCAGCGCCTGCAGCGCCACCGTCTCCGAACCGAGGTTGAGGTCGGTTTTCACCTTGTAGCCGGCTGCCTCCAGCGCCTGGGCGTAGATCTCTCCAAGCACGATCTGTTCGGTGAAGTTCTTCGATCCGATCGTCAGGGTGGTCTTGCCGTTGTCCGGATTCGACTCGATCAGGTTGCCGCTGTCGTTCGCCGCCCGGGACGAGATGTCGCTGCTTTCCTCGTCGCCACCGCAGGCGGCCAACCCCAGCGACAGCGCGAGCAGACCCGCCAAGAGCACAAACTTCAACTTCCTGATTGTCATTTTTCTCCTTGGGTTGACTGATTTGAGCGTAACCGGATCGCGCTGATTCGACTCAGCTTCGGTCCAGCTTGAGCCCCGGTGAAGTGAGTTTCCACTGGATCCCGGCGAAGATCGCCTCCAGCGCGAGGGCCATCGACGCAACCAGGATGGCTCCGGCGAGCACACCGGAATCGCCGTACACGTTGCGGGAGATGATGAAGTCGCCGAGGGTGAGGATTCCGGCCAGCGGAGCGATCGTGGCGGTGGCGACGATGTTGATCGTCGCGGTGCGGACTCCGCTCATGATCATCGGGATCGCCAGGGGCAGTTCGACCCGGGTGATCACCTCGCGATCGGTCATGCCCATGCCCCGGGCCGCCTCGACCGAGGCCCGGTCGACCTGGCGGATCCCGGTGAAGGTGTTGGTCAGGATCGGCGGGATCCCGAGGATCGCCAGGGCGACCACCAGGTTGAACAGGCCGACTCCGACCGCCGCCGCCATCAGCGCGATCAGGGCCAGCTCCGGGATCGCCCGGCCGGCGTTCCCGGCCGAGACCGCGATGAACTCGCCGCGGCCGTAATGCCCGAGGAGCAGGCCGACCGGAAGGGCCAGAACCAGTGAAACGGCGAGTGCCAGCAGGGTCACCTCGAGCTGCTTGAGCGCGAGCTCACCGACCTGGTGGAGTCCGCCGACCATCACGCCGCCGGTCTTCGCCTCATGTCCGTTGAAGATGAAGGTGATCGCCTCGCCGATCATGCCGTGACCCGCTTCCAGGGGGCCAGAAGGCGTCCGCCGAGCAGCAGCAGGCCGTCGAACAGGATCGCCATCAGGATCGCGATTCCACCGGCCATGATGATCCCGGTCTTGAAGGTGATGTTGGCCCCGACCAGAATCTCGGTGCCCAGACCGCCACCGTTGGCGAACACGGCCAGGGTCGCGATCGCGACCGTGGACACGGTCGCCACCCTGAGTCCGGCGATGATCTCGGGCAGCGCCAGCGGCAGCTCCACCTGCCAGAGCATCTGATTGCGGGTGAGACCGATCCCGCGGGCCGCTTCGGTCACCCCGGGGGAGACGTTTCCGAGGCCGGTGGTGATGTTGCGGAAGATGATCTGCAGGTTGAAGGCGGTCAGGGCGATGATCGCGGTCAGCGGTCCGCGGCCGGTGATCGGCAAGAGCAGAAAGAAGAAGGCGATCGAGGGGATCGTGTAGAGCACCCCGGTCCCGGCGAGGAAGGGGGTTGCCATCCAGCGGTGCCGGTGGGCAAGGACGGCCATCGCGAAGGCGATCAGGAAGCCGGCGATCACGGAACTGAGGACCAGACCCAGGTGCTGCAGGGTCGGCTCCACGTACCGCTCCCAGTTGCTCGCGACCCAGTCCGGGCAGAAAAGCCGGTTCTCGGTAATGCAGCTCGGCGAAGAGCGATCACGAAAAAAGTCCTCCGAGACTGCCGCGAGGGGACCGCCCCCGAGGCCCGAGATCATCGCCAGGGCTGATCCGGGCTCAGCCAACGGGTCGCTCCGCCGGGCCGGGGTCCGGTTCGGCAGCCTCGTCGGAGGAGAGGAACTCCGAGACGATCTCGACCGAAAGCACCCCGGTCAGCCGTCCATGCCCGTCGACCACCGGGGCGTAGTGGGAGCTGCTCTGGAGCAGGGCCGCGAGTCCGTCGCGGAGAACGGAACCTTCGTCGAGGATCGGCTCGGGGCTGGAATCGGGGATGGCCGGCACCCGCTCCCGATTCAGGTCCCTGGCGGAGAGCCAGCCGAGTGGACGGTTCTCCCCGTCGGTCAGGATCGCGTGCGGAACCTCGGCCCGGGTGACCGCTTCCCGGACCGGAGCGGTCGGATCGCCCGCCATCGCCACCGGAGCGGTCCAGAGGTTCACGTCCCGGACCCGCATCAGGGCGAGCCGTTTCAGTGCCCGGTCGGCACCGACGAAGTCCTCGACGAACTCATCCGCCGGTTCCATCAGCAGTTCGGTCGGCGTCGCGAACTGGGCGAGCTCGCCGCCCCTCTTCATCACCGCGACCCGGTCACCCATCCTGATCGCCTCATCGACGTCGTGGGTGACGAAGAGAATGGTCTTGCCGATCTCTCCCTGAAGCCGGAGGAACTGGCTCTGCAGCCGCGAGCGGTTGATCGGATCGATCGCCCCGAACGGCTCGTCCATCAGCATCACCGGCGGGTCGACCGCCAGGGCCCGGGCAACCCCGACCCGCTGCTGCTGGCCGCCGGAAAGCTGAGCCGGATACCGGTCGGCGATCTCCGGGTCGAGGCCGATCAGCCCGATCAGTTCGGCAACCCGGCCGGCGATCCGGTCCCGGTCCCAGCCGAGCAGCCGGGGAACGGTGGCGATGTTTTCGCCGATCGTGCGGTGGGGGAAGAGACCGATCTGCTGGATCACGTAGCCGATCTCGCGGCGCAGCCGGGCCGGGTCGGTGTCGGCGACCGATCGCCCACCGATGGTGATCCGACCTGAAGTGATCTCGACCGTGCGGTTGACCATCCTCAGGGCGGTTGTCTTGCCGCAGCCGGAGGGTCCGACCAGGACGCAGATCTCACCGGCCGGAACCTCGAACTCGAGGTTCTCGACCGCCGGCGAGTCGGCGCCCGGGTATACCTTCGTCACCCGTTCAAAGCGAACCGTCGAAGCCGAAACGGGTCGGTGCTGACTGTCCTCGTGAGAGTCGGGGTCCGAACCCGTCCGGGTTGACATCACCAGAAGCGTCCCAAACTCACCGGCGGGATCGAAAGCAAGCTGCGTTGCAGGGTGGAAAAGCCGGTGGGTCGACCGCACGCACGAACCTAGACTTCCCCGGAGTGCCAACTTTCAAACCCTCGCCTGCCGGTCCCTCCCGGGCCCCATTCCTCATCATCCTGCCGATTTTCATCTCGGCCGCTGTCGTGCTGCTGCTGGCCGTTTCTGCTGCTCCGGCTGCCGCATCGGTCGAATCCCGTCTTGACACGACCCGGGGCAAGCTGGACCAGGCAAACGAGAAGCGCGGTGTGCTCACCGATCAGATCGCCGGGATGAGCTCCCGGATCAAGAGCTACGAAACCCAGGTGGTCGCCCTGCGGGCCGAGGAGCAGGCCGCTGCAGCCCGTCTGGCGGCCAAACAGGCGGAGCTGGACCAGGCCCAGGCCGAGGTCGAACGGGCCTACGCCCAGCTCAAGGTGCTGGCCGCCCGGCTGGAACGGGCTCGCAAGGTCCTCGGGAACCGTCTCGTCGCGATCTACCAGGGCGGCCCCTCGAACGTTTCCGAGCTGGTTCTCACCTCGCGGAGCTACGGGGACCTGATCCAGCGGTCCACCTATCTTGAGCAGATCCAGAACCGGGATCAGGCAATCGCCGGCCGGGTGCGGGAGCTGCGCGACGCCCAGAAGCGGCTGGTCAGGAAGCTGCGGGACGCCAAGGAGCGGATCGAGTCCGCCCGGGACGAGATCGCCGCCGAAAAGGCGAACCTGACCACCGCCCGGGCTGCGGTCGAGAGCCAGCAGAACCGACTGCTTTCGGTCCGCTCGGCCCGACGTTCCGCCCTGGCCTCAATCGACTCGCAGGTCGAGAATCTGGAGGAGATCGAGTCCAATCTCCAGGCCCGGATCCAGGCCCAGATCGGAGCCGCCTCCGGGGCCAGCACCCTGCCGGCCGGCCCGATGTCCGCGCCCAGTGCCGCCGGGCTGATCTGGCCGGTCAGCGGCACCCTGACCTCCGGTTTCGGGGGCCGCAACTCCCCCGGCGGAATCGGGTCGACCAACCACGAAGGACTCGACATCGCGGTGCCGGAGGGCACGCCGATCCGTGCTGCCAAGGGCGGCACGGTGATCATGGCTTCGTACAACGGCGGCTACGGCAACTACACCTGTATCGATCACGGCAGCGGCCTCTCCACCTGCTACGCCCACCAGTCGAGCTTCGCGGTTTCGGCCGGGCAGCGGGTGAGCCAGGGCCAGGTGATCGGCTACTCCGGAAACACCGGCGCCTCGACCGGTCCCCACCTTCACTTCGAGGTGCGAATCAACGGCGTCGCCCAGGATCCGACCGCCTACCTGTAGCGAGACCGGGTCGCCTCCGGCTGGTTTGGTCCCGGCCTGGCCGGGTCAGAGACCGAGCCGGGAGGCCCGCTCCCGGGCCCGGACGATCACCTCGTCCGATCCGGGCAGATCCCGGTCCAGCATGACCGGGCGGCCGTTGACGACCACATCTCGGACCGCTCCTGAGGCCGTGGCGTAGACCAGGTTCGACTCAAGCTCGCCGACCGCAAGCTCGGGCGCGGCGGGATCGAGCAGGATGAAGTCGGCCGGGGCTCCCGGTGTGAGCGGCGGGATCGCTCCTCCGATCAGTTCCGAGCGCCGGCCGGTCGCAATCGCCCAGGCCTCGGAGACCGGAATCGCGTCCGCCCGTTCGGCATGGTGGCGCTGGAGCAGGGCCAGCACCCGGAGATCGGCCAGCGGATCAAGCGAGTTGTTGGAGGCGGCTCCGTCGGTGCCAAGGGCGACCTTCACACCGGCCTCCCGGGCTGCGGGCAGCGGGAAAACCCCGCCGACCGCCAGCTTCATGTTGGCCACCGGGTTGGTTGCCACGGTCGCGCCCCGTTCGGCGATCAGGGCGAGTTCATCCGGATCGAGATACACGCCGTGGGCGAGCAGGGTCTTCGGACCGAGCAGGCCGCAGGCATCCAGGTAGGAGGCGGGTCGCATCCCGTGTTCGGCCAGGCAGTCCTCGACCTCGCCGGCGGTTTCGGACAGGTGAATGTGGATCGGCAGGTCCCTTTCGGCGGCCAGTCCGGCGGCGAACTCGAGCCCCTCCCGGTCCACCGTGTAGATCGAGTGGGGTGCGACCGCGGCACCGATCCCCGGGGCGGACCCGGCAAGCGAGTCGAACTGCTCGACGTATGCCTGCCGACTGCCATCCCGGCGATCGTCGGGACCGGTCCTGAGCAGCGGCGGACCGATGATCGCTCTCATGCCGGCGTCACGGACCGCCCGGGCGCTCGCCTCCGGATGCCAGTACATGTCCCAGAAGGTGGAGGTTCCCGCCCGGATCAGCTCGAGGCAGGCGAGCCGGGTGCCCCAGTACACGTCCTCGGCCTCGATCCTCGCCTCGACCGGCCAGATCGCCTCCCTCAGCCACCGCATCAGCGGCAGGTCGTCCCCGTGACCGCGGAACAGGGTCATCGCCGCGTGGGTGTGGGCGTTGATCAGCGGCGGGCAGATCGGGGCCCCGGCGGCGTCGATTCGCGTGATCCCGGATCCGGCCGCGGGCTCATTCCCGGTGAGCTCCTCGTGAACTTCCGGCCCGATCCGCTCGATCCTTCCCTCCGTCGCGATCAGGCCGACCGTCCGGTCGTCCAGCCGGGCGTTGGTGAGGATCAGGTTTCCGTCGGCAGGGCCGGTCATCTCAGGAGCCGACCCGATTCCGCTCCCGGGACTGGCGCAGGAACTCGATCGTGCCGAAGAACGGGGCGATGCAGCCCAGCAGCACGATCGCCACCGCCAGGCGCAGATTGATCACCCGGAAACGGACCGCGAAGACGCTGGTGATCGCCATCCCGATCCAGATCAGGCCGTGGGAGAGACCGAAGATGAAGGTAAACGGCTGCGGCCCGCCGAGCAGAAAGGCGCAGGTCAGGAGACCCAGGTAGACCAGCGAGTGAAAGAGGCTCACCGCCTCCATCCGCCGGAAGGTGACCAGTTCACGAAACCTCTGGCCTGAAACGGCCCCGGGCAGCTCTCCCCGGCCGGTTGATTCAGGTGTGGTCGATGCCTCGCTCACAGCCGACAGATTCTCACGCTTTGGCGATGGCCGGTCGGCGGTGGACGCCGAAGGGGGAGAGTTCCTCGCGCCCGGGGCTTTCATCCAGATGGAAGGAACCTCCCGATCAGGCGACGCTATCATTGATAGCACCATGGCCCAGCTTCTTGTCAGAAACCTCGAGGATGAAGTGGTGAACCGGCTCAAAGTCCGAGCCGCCGAACGCGGGATCTCGGCCGAGGAGGAGCACCGCCGGATCCTGAGGGCAGCGCTGCTGGAGCCCGGGAACAGGTCGTTCGCCGAGTTGCTGCGTGAGATCCCGGATGTCGGTGAGGACAGCGATTTCGAACGACCCCTGGATCTGGGCCGCAGGGTCGACCTGTGAGCTTCCTGCTGGACACGAACGTGATCTCGGAGTTGAGGAAGGGTGATCGTGCCGACCGGTCCCTCACCCGGTGGCTGGAATCGGTCCCGGATGACGAAATCTTCATCAGCGCGCTGGTCATCGGTGAGCTGCGTCGCGGAGTCGACCTGGTCCGACGCCGGGATCCGGCCGGTGCCGCGTCACTGGAAAGCTGGCTCGGGCGGATCCCGGCCGCCTTCCCGGACCGGATCCTGCCGGTTGATCAAGCCGCGGCCGAGGAGTGGGGCCGGATCAACGTTCCCGATCCGGTTCCGGTCATTGACGGCCTTCAGGCGGCTACCGCGAAGGTCAGGGGGTTCACCTTCGTCACCCGCAACACGAGCGACGTTCAGCAAACGCGAGTCAAGCTGCTCAACCCTTTCAGCTGAGCCCTTGGGTGGAGGTGGACCGATGCGGCCTCGCGGTCAAGTCGATCGGGATGGGCCAATCTGGGTGGAACGTGATCGTTCGGGTCGAACTATCACCCTCTGGCCATCGGACTGGAGCCACATCCAGGAGAGTCGAGGGCGCGCCTTCACTCCGGATGATGTGCGGGAGGTGATCCGTCAGGCGAGCTGTCGCACCGGCAGGGTTGAGTCGAATCGGGAGGAATTCTGGCTCGCGGGGCAAGGCCCGTCCAGATGGTTGAAGGTGGTCGTAGACTTCAGTCACGACGCAATCGTCTGGACCGCCTGCCCGGAGCGGCGAGGACCACGCGGAAGGCAGTCAGAATGATCAGAATCGGGCCGTACAGATTTACCGACGCCAGATACATCCACGACGGCGAGCGTGACTGGCTTCGGGTGGACAACGGACCGGGGACCTCCGTCACCGGGGATGGGGAGACCAGTGACGGTGATGTCTGGTTTTTCCCGGATGACGAGTCAACCGCGCCCGGCGGTGTGGATTTCGAGCGGGCACGGGAACGGTTCCAGCGTGACGGGAAGTTGACTGTCGAACTCCCGGATGGAAAGCGCGTCGAGGTCGAGGGCGCGGCGGCCTACCTGGCTGCCGTCCCGTTCGCCCGACGTTGATTCGCCGGCGGCAGGGTGGTCAGCCGGTTCGGTCTCACCCGGCGAGGGTCTGCCCGAGCCGATGGAGCCGGTCGGCCGTCTCGGCCTTCAGCTCCGAGGGGAGATCGAAGCCGGCCGCGAGTTCAAGATCGTCCTGCCACCGGGTGAAGCGCCGGTCGGCATCGAGCGGACCCGGTTCCTCGCCCGCCTCGATCAGTTCGGTCAGGACGCCGATGCCGTCGAGCCGGTCGGCCAGCCAGACCAGCTGGGCGGTTCGGCCGGCGGTGGCGATCCGGCGACGGTGATCGGCGCGACTGTCGTCCAGGTCGCTGATCGCAGAGTCGTTGCTGAGCGTGAGCACGAGCTCCCGTAGATCTGGGCCGAAGGCGGCCCCGACCTCCTCCGGGGTGACGTCACTATGTTCAAGCGTGTCGTGCAGGTAGGCGGCGGCCACGGCGATCTCGTCGCCACCGAAGCTGGCGGTCGTCCGGGCCACCCGGGCGGGGTGTTCCATGAACCGGCCCCGCCCGTACTTGCCCGGCTGTCCCTCATGGGCTCGAACCGCGAAGGCGTACGCCTTCGCCGGGAGGTGGAGCGGGGCGGCACCCGAAACCCGGTCCGGATGGTCACGGTCGACGAAGCGGCGAACACCTTGCCTGATCTGCGGTTCGGTCAGGAGACGGTTGAAGCATTCACGTTCGACCTCGAGTCCTTCGTCGAGCGGGCGACCGAAACCGCGGACCGCCGCCTCGAGATCGGTCCTGAGTGCGGGCTGGGGCAGGGCGGCGATCTCGGTCGCCAGCTCCACCGCCCGGGCGACGCAGCTTCCGCTGGTGGTCACCTCGTTGACCAGGCCGATCCGTTCCGCCTCGCTCGCCCCGATCACCCGACCGGTGATGATGAGATCCAGCGCCCGCGAGAGCCCGATCAGCCGCGGCAGGCGCTGGGTGCCACCGTCGCCGAGGCCGACGTTCCAGCGTCGGCAGGTGACCCCGAACGAGGCGTGCTGGTCGGCGATCCTGAGATGAGCGAAGCAGGCCCACTCGAGTCCGCCCGCGTAGGCGGCCCCGTTGACCGCGGCGATCATCGGCTTGTGGACGCTGGTCCAGCGGGTCGGGCCGATGTTCCCCTCGACCGGGATCGGATCCCCGTCCGGGTCGGCCGGGTCGAACAGCGGTTCCTCGGCTGACCCCTCGGTGAACATCGCGGCCACCGACTTGAGGTCGGCCCCGGCGCAGAAGGCGTTCTGGCCGGCGCCGGTGATCACCATCACCGCGGCCTCCGGATCCTCGCGGAACGCCGCCGTCGCGGCAAATAGACCCCCTGCTTCCACCGGACCGATCGCGTTCATCCGGGTGGCCCGGTCGATGGTGAGGAGCCACACTCCGTCGGCCGGTGAGTCCAGCCGAATCGTGTCGGGGAGCTCCGGGAGGTGGCCGGTCAACTGACCCGGGTCACTCTCCCGGGGTGACAACCTGCGGCGTGGTGGTGCCGGTGGTTCCGGTCGGCGGGACGGTAGAGGTGGTTCCGGTTTCGGGGATCGTGGTGCCCGTCGTTCCGGTTTCGGGGAGGGTGGTGCCGGTTTCCGGGACGGTAGCCCCCCCGGCTGCCGCTGCGGCCTCGGTTGCCTCCTCAAGGTCGCTGATCCGGGTTTCGAGGGCGCTGATCCGGTCCCCGTCGGCGTTCTTGGTGATCGAGATGTAGAGCGCTGCCGCGCCGACCCCGACCGCCAGGCAGGTCAGGACGAGGGCGATGATCGAGCGCTTCTTCAGGGACTGGTCCAGCTCCCTGAGCCAACCACGCTGGCCGTCCAGCCGGGTCGCGATATCAACCGGCTGCTTCTGCCGGGCGGCCGGTTGGCGACCGGTCGGGGTGACGCCCGTGTAACGGCCGGATCGAGGATCGCGAGCGGTCTGGGGCCGGCCGGTGCGGGGATCGGTGGTCCCGGGTGGTGAACCGGGAGGTGGCCCGCCGGGCGCTCCGGAACGGGGGCCGCTGGGCGTTCCGGATCGGGGAGGACCGGGCGGTTCGGGGCTGCTGCCGGGTTGGCGCGGGGTGGCCATTCAGGGGAATCTAACGGTCCTGTCGAGCGGCAGTTCAATAACGTGCCGCCTGATACGGATCGGCCGGGACCCCTCAGTCGGCCGGAAACTACCAAGGAGAAATTTCTTCCATGCCTGAAGCAGTGATTGTGGACACCGTCCGCACCCCGATCGGCCGCGCCTTCAAGGGCTCGCTGGCCCAGGTTCGCCCGGACGAGACCGGTGCCTTCGTAATCGACCAGCTTCTCGAGCGCAACCCCGGTGTCGACCCGGCTGCGGTTGAAGAGGTTTTCTGCGGGGTCGGGATGCCGCAGGGCAAGCAGGCCTACAACCTCGCCCGGATCCTGGTTCTGCTCTCGAACAAGCTGACCCAGGCCACCACCGGCGTCACCGTCTCCCGCTACTGCGCGTCCAGCCTCGACGCGATCCGCCACGCCTCGAACGCCGTCAAGAACGGCGAGGGCGACATCTACATCGCCGCCGGAGTCGAGTTCGTCAGCCAGTTCAACGCCCGCAGCGAGGTCGCCGGTTCGATCTCGGCCGGCGAGGACGACCAGAACGAGAAGCTGATCGGCAACGACGGCCAGCCCAACGCGTACATCGACATGGGCCTGACCGCGGTCAACGTCGCCAACAAGTATGGCGTCAGCCGCGAGGCGATGGACGACTACGCCCTGCGCTCACAGCACCTGGCGGTCGCCTCCCAGGAGTCCGGCTTCTTCGATCGCGAGATCGTGCCGGTCACCCTCGCCGACGGAACCGTGGTCTCGAAGGACGACGGCCCCCGCAAGGATGGCGGCGACATGCGCGAGAAGCTCGGTTCGCTGCCGGAGGCCTTCGGTGGCGGCGGGGTCACCGCCGGCAATTCCTGTCCGCTTAACGACGGAGCGGCCGCGGTCCTGATCTTGAGTGACACCAAGGCGAAGGAGCTCGGTCTCGAGCCCCGCGCCCGGATCATCTCCTCGGCAACCGCCGGCAACGAGCCGGAGCTGATGGGCGTCGCTCCGATCGGTGCGGTCAAGAAGCTGCTCGACCGGACCGGGATGAGCATGAGCGACATCGGCACGGTCGAACTGAACGAGGCCTTCGCCGCCCAGGTGATCCCGATCTCGGAAGAGGTCGGCATCCCGATGGACAAGCTCAACACCCACGGCGGGGCGATCGCCCTCGGCCACCCGTTCGGCATGACCGGCGCCCGGATCATGGGCACCCTGCTCAACGTGATGGAGACCGACGACCACCAGTTCGGCATCGAGACGATGTGCGTTGCCGGCGGTCAGGGTGAGGCCACCCTGGTGGAGCGCCTGAAGTAGTCGGCACTCCGGAAGCATCACGAAGAAGGGCGGCCTCCGGGCCGCCCTTTCTCGTTCAGAACTCGAGGAAGTCCTCGAGAAAGCTGCGTTTGCTCTTCTTCTTCGGCTTGCGGTGACGATCGTCGTGATGGTGACGGTCGTCGTGCCGGCGTTCGTCGCGATCCCGGTCATCGCTTCGCGGCTGGTCGGAACGGGGCTGGCGGCTCTCGTAGAAGGAGCTTTCGGCCTCGACCAGGCGTTCCAGCTCACCGCGATCGAGGAACAGTCCGCCGCAGCCGGAGCACTGGTCCACCACAACCTGGTTTCTCTCGTAGGAACGCATTGAGGAGCCACATTTCGGACAGCTGAGGGGGTCGGTCATGGCGGCAACCTAGCAACGGTCCTTTCGGCAAACTTAAGTCGTCCCCGGTTTACCCGACCCGATCGGCGATCAGTCCGGCCAGGGCGAGGCTGGAGGTCGCGGCGGGTGACGGGGCGTTTCGTACGTGAAGGGCGCTGCCGGTCTGCTCGAGCAGGAAGTCCTCGACCAGCCGCCCGTCGCGGCCCAGCGCCTGTGCCCGGACCCCGGCCCAGGCGTGGGTCACCCGGCAGGACTTCACCGCGGGAACCATCCGGGCCGCCTGGCGGAGCAGCCGCCGCGGTCGGGCAGTGTTCAGGAGCTCGCTCACGGTCGAGCCCGGATGCCGTCCGACCAGGCGCCAGGTCCCGGGCCAGCCGAGGGTTTCGGCCAGGTCACGCACCCGGATCCGGGACAGCGAGTAGGCATCCCGGGCCCCGGCCGGCATCGCGGTCGGGCCGATCAGCACCGCGCCGTCCAGGGTCGGGGTCAGGTGGGCCCCGAGGAACGGCAGGGCGGGATCCGGAACCGGGTAGACGTTTCCCCGGACCACCGGATCGGGGCCGTTCGATCCCGAGCCGGAACGAGCGGAGACGGGGTCCACCCGGAGATAGGCACCCCGGAACGGCACGATCCGGGGGACCGGATCGCCACCGGTCATCCGGGCCAGACGGTCCGCGGCCAGGCCGGCACAGAAGACCGCCTGGCCCGCTCTGGTGGTGCCGCGACCGGTGTGGATGCCCAGTCCCGGATCTCCGGCGGGGGAGCGGGGAGGGGTCCGGGCGGCGGCCCCGGAGTCCACTCCGGTCACCGTCGCGCCGGTCCGGATCCGGCCGCCCCGCCGCTCGACCTCGGCGGCCAGGGCTTCGGCCACGCGCCGGAAGTCGGTGATCCCGGTAAAGGGGGAGTGCAGGGCGGCAAGGCCGCGGGCACCCGGTTCGATCGCCTCGATCCCGTCCGGTCCGAGCCGGGCCAGACCGCGGACCCCGTTGGCCCGTCCCCGTCGCTCGAGTTCATCGAGCCGGGGCAGCTCCCGCTCGTCCACCGCCACGATCAGCTTGCCGACATGTTGGTATGGAACTCCGTGCTCGGCGCAGAATCCCTCCAGCATCAGGGCGCCGTCGACACAGAGTCCTGCCCTGAGCGAACCCGGATCGTAGTACACCCCGGCGTGAATAACCCCCGAGTTGTGTGAGGACTGATGGGCCGCGACCCGATCCTCGGCCTCGATCACGCAGAGATCGAGGTCCGAATGGCGCTTCAGCAACTCCCGGGCCACCGCCAGCCCGATGATCCCGCCACCGACCACCACGACGTCACAGGCAGCAGGCAGCGGGTCGGTGCGGCTCATCGTTCGATTATCTCCGCCGGACCGATGCCGAGGTCGGTTCAGTCGGGGGGAGGCCTGCGGGTCTCCATCGGCGGGATCGGCAGGCGTTCCTCGTCGGCCTCCCAGGATTGGATCACCGGCAGGCGCCACATCAACCCGGCGATCACCAGCCCGATCGCGGCGGCGAGCAGGGAGATGAACCACTGGGAGGCGTTCAGCATCGCCATGTCGAAGAAATCACGGAGCGGTTCGATCGCGAGGATCCCGGCGAAGAGAGCCCCCAGTCCGGCGATCATCGCCAGCATGTAGGTCTGGATCGTGATGTGCTCCCGGCCCGGGCCGCGTTCCAGCAGCAGCACGAAGCAGAGACCGAGCACGATCAGGGTGGTGGTGGCAGCGGTGCGACCTTCGGTCAGGCCCCCGCCGAACACGGGGTCGATCAGGGCGAAGGAAAGGATCGAGGCGAGCGCGGTCGAGACGCCGGCGGGTACCGCGAACGCGCCCAGGGCCCGCAGCAGCCGGCCCCGGTAGAGCGGACCGTCCGAGGGGGCGAGCGCCAGGACGAAGGAGGGGATCCCGATCGTGAGCAGGGCCGCCAGGGTGAGGTGACGGGGCAGGAAGGGGAAGGCGAAGCCGGGCACCGAAACCAGCAGGATCAGGGTGGCGGCATAAATCGACTTGGTCAGGTAGAGCCGCCCGAGCCGGTGGATGTTACGGGCGATCCGGCGGCCCTCGGCCACCGCCTCCGGCAGTCGCTCGAACTCGTCCTTGAGCAGCACCACATCGGCGATCGACTTGGTCACCTGGCTGCCGGAGCCCATCGCCACCGCCATCCGGGCGCTTTTCAGCGCGGGCACATCGTTCACCCCGTCACCGATCATCGCCGTGTAACGGCCCGCCTCGGAGAGTGCCGCGACCAGGGCCCGCTTCTGCTCCGGCCGGATCCGGCAGAAGATCGTGTTCTCCTCGGCGACCCGGGTCAGTTCCTCCTCATCCTCGGGCAGCTCCGAGCCCTCGATCACGCCGACATCTCCGGGCAGTCCGACCGCCGCGGCAACCGCGGTCACCGTTGCCTTCGCATCGCCGGAAATCAGCTTCAGGTCGACCTCCTCGGAACGGATCAGCTCGAGGGTCTCGGCCACCCCGGGACGGAGGTTCTCCTCCAGCACCACCAGAGCCACCGGTTCGAGGTTCTCGGGGTAGCCGTCCTCACCGGATTCGGGCAGGGCCGCCCCGGTCTGGGCGAAGGCGATCACCCGTCTGCCCCGGGAGGTCTCCTGCTCGAGTCGTGAGGTCATCCGTTCATCCAGCGGTAACGCTCCCGCTGCGATCATCAGGTCCGGGGCCCCCATCACCAGGCTCACCGGGCCGGTGCCGTCGTCCAGGGTCAGGCCGGCCCACTTCCAGGCCGAGGAAAACACCACCTCGTCCCGGACCGGTTCGGGCTCGCCCGGGTACTCCCCGGCGATCGCCTCCAGGGTGCGGTTGCGATCCCCGGCGGAGGCGGCGTAGCGTCCCAGCATCCGCTCCGCGAGACGCTGGTCGGTGACGTACGCGGTCTCGATCCCGGTGACGGTCAGTTCCCCGTCGGTCAGGGTGCCGGTCTTGTCAACGCAGATCGTGTCAACCGAGGCCAGCGACTCGGTGGCGCTCATCTGCTGGATCAGCGTGTTCTTCCGGGCGAGCTTCATCGCAGCTACCGCGAAGGTCACGCTCATCAGGAGCACCAGGCCTTCCGGGATCAGGGTGATCAGCCCGGCGGTCGCGGTCTGGGCCGCCTCGACCATCGGCGTCTGGCGGATCGCCAGCGAGCCGATCAGCAGCACCGCCAGCGGGATCAGGACCCAGGTCGCGGCGAGGATCACCCGGTTCACCTCTCGTTCCAGCGGTGAGGGCGGGTGACGGAACGTCCTGGCCTCCCCGGCGACCCGCCCGGCGTAACTGTCCTCGCGGACCGCGGTCACCTCGAAGCTGCCGGAACCGGACACCACGAACCCGCCGGAAAGCACCTCGTCCCCGGGTCCCTTGCCGATCGGGTCGGCCTCGCCGGTCAGCATCGACTCGTCGACCGTCAGCCCGCGCGAGCCGGTCACCCGGCCGTCGGCGATCAACTGGTCCCCTGGCTTGAGCAGGGCCAGGTCGCCCGGCACGATCTCGTCTCCGTAAAGCTCGATCTCGTACCCGTCACGCACAACCGAGGCCCGGGGCGCGATCAGCAGGGCCAGCCGGTCCAGCATCTTCTTGGCCTTCATCTCCTGGCGAATCCCGATCCAGGTGTTGACGATCGCGATCAGGCCGAAGATCGCGTCGGCGAAGAGTCCGAGCGACATCACCAGGACGAAGAAGATCCCGATGATCAGGTTGAACAGGGTGAAGATGTTCCCGGCGACGATCGAGGCGGTCGAGCGGGAGCTCTGCTCGGCGGCCGGTCCCAGCTCCTTCAGCCGGGCCGCGGCCTCGGCCCCGGTGAGTCCGTTCTCCGGCATCACCCGGGTTTCCGCATCGTCCACAGGGGGATTCTTACCGTTTCGCCACATCGGTTCACCCGCGCCCCGGGGTGAACCTCTTGTACGCTCCCGCACATGTCGCTGAAGCTTGGGCTTTATCTCGGTTATTGGGGCATTGGCCCTCAGGGTGATGACGCGATCGAGGCGGTGAAGTTCGCCGAGGATCGTGGCTACGAATCGGTCTGGGTGGCCGAGTCGTACGGATCGGACTGCGTCAGCGTGCTGGCCTGGCTGGCCGCCCAGACCGAGAAGATCAACCTCGGCGCGGCGATCATGCAGGTGCCGGCCCGGCCCCCGGCCGCCGCCGCGATGGCCGGCGCCACCATCGACACGCTCTCGAACGGCCGCTTCATGTTCGGCTTCGGGCCGTCCGGACCGCAGGTCTCCGAGGGCTGGTACGGAGTCCCTTACGGGAAGCCGTGGGGTCGCACCCGGGAGTACGTCGAGGTGGTCCGGGAGATCATCGCCCGCGAAGGCAAGCTCGACCATCAGGGTGAGCACTACCAGCTGCCGCTGCCGGAAGGGCAGGGCAAGTCGCTGAAACTGAACTTCCGTCCGCTCCGTAACCGGATCCCGATCTTCCTCGGGGCGATCGGCCGTCGTTCGGTCGAGATCGCGGCCGAGGTCGCCGACGGCTGGATCCCGATCTTCTTCAGCGTGGACAAGTTCCAGGAGGCCTGGGGTGAGCACATCGAGAAGGGACTCGCCGCCGGTGGGCGCAGCCGCGAGGATCTCGAGATCTCTCCCTCGGTTCAGGTCGCGATCGACGGTGATCTCGAGGCGGCCCGCAACATGGTCCGGATGGGTCTGGTGCTCTACCTCGGCGGAATGGGCTCGAAGAAGACCAACTTTTACGTCGATCTCTCCCACCGCTTCGGTTTCGGCGACGTTGCCGACGAGGTCCAGGAACGCTTCCAGGCGGGCGACAAGGAGGGTGCCTTCAAGGCCCTTCCGGACGAACTGGTCAACGCGGTCTCCCTGATCGGTACCGAGGACGAGGTCGCCGAGCGACTGTCCCGCTTCCGCGAGAACGGGATCGACCGCCTGATCGCCACCCCGGTCCACCCGGAGGTCGACCAGATGAAGCACACGGTCGACCGGCTCGCCGCCCTCGCAAGCTGAGTTCCGGCCGGTGTGAGTTCGGCCGGACCGGAAGAGGAGTTCACCCGGGAGACCCGGTCATGGTTCCGGGCAACTGATCCGGCAGCACGAAAGGCCCGGGGTCAGTACATGACCCCGCGGCCGGTCCGGGAGGCCCTGATCGACCGGTTGGAGCTGAAGGCCGGGATGCGGGCGCTCGACCCGGGGGCCGGCACCGGCGAGTTCCTGGCGTCGCTCGGTGAGCGGGAGCCCGCCGCCCGGTTGAGCGGATGGGATATCGATCCGGAGATCCTCCGGGTGGCCTCCCGGAACGTCCCCGGGGCGGAGCTGGAGCTGCGGTCGGCACTCGACCGCTACGAGGGAGACCCGTTCGATCTGGTGATCGGCAACCCGCCCTACTTCCAGTTCCGGGCGTCTCCCGATGAAAGGACGAGGTTCGCGCCGGTGATCTCCGGCCGGCCGAACATCTTCGCCCTGTTCTTCCAGATCGCGGTCGAGGCGGTGCGTCCCGGCGGCCAGGTCGCCTTCGTGGTCCCGCCCTCGATGAACAACGGCGCCTACTTCCAGGCACTGCGCAACTTCATCCTCCGAAGCGGGGCGATCGAGCACCTCGAGATCCTTCCGGGTAGCGACAACTTCGAGGGCGCGAACACTGCAGCCCAGCTGATCGTGATCCGGGTCGGGGCCGACGGCGGCCGGTTCTTCCTGCGTCGCCGCTGTGGCGAATCAGGGTTTTCCAGAACGATCTTCTCCCCCCATCCGGAAGCGATCCAAGGCGAGTTCCGGGGGCGTTCCACCCTGTGGGAGCTCGGTTACGAGGCGGTGACCGGAACCGTGGTCTGGAACCGCAACCGTGACCGTCTGACCCGGGCAAGCGACGCGCACACGGTCCCCCTGATCTGGTCCCACAACATCGCCGATGGCCGGTTGGATCTCCGTGACGATCACCGGCGGGCCCAGTACCTGCGGGAGAACCGTCCGCTGCTCGGCCCGGCCCTGGTGGTCAACCGGATCGTCGGCTCGGTGGGCCGGGGGTCGCTACGGGTGGCGCCCGTTCCGGAGGGGATGCGTTTCGTGGCGGAGAACCACGTGAACGTGATCCGCCGCCGGGCGGGAGTTGCCCAGAAGGTGGGCTGGAAGGAGCTGCTCGCATCGTTCTCCGACCCGGCGATCGGAACCCGGGTGAAGCGGCTGACCGGCAACACCCAGATCTCGGCCCGTGAACTCACCCACCTGCTCCCGCTTGGCTCCGGCCCCGGTGAGCGCGATACCGCCCGCTTTCAATAACCTGCCTCGGCCTTGTCTATGAAGATTGGTGTTCCCAAAGAGTCCGCTGACGGTGAGCGCCGGGTAGCCCTGGTGCCGGAAATCGTCCGTTCCCTCGCCAAGAGGGATGGCGTCGACGTCGTAATCGAGTCCGGGGCCGGTGAATCGTCCGGCCATCCCGACTCCCAGTACACCGAGGTCGGTGGCACGGTCGGCTCACGGGCCGATGCGCTCGGGGCGGATCTGGTGCTCCAGGTCGGGACCCCGACCGAGGCCGAGATTGCCGAGCTCAAGTCGGGCCAGTACCTGGTCAGTCACCTCGCCCCCTGGACCTCCGCTGCCACCAACAACGCCCTGGCCCAGGCCGGGGTGACCGCAGTCGCGATGGAAGCGATCCCGAGAACCACCCGCGCCCAGGCGATGGACGCGCTCTCCTCGCAGGCCACCGCCGCCGGTTATGCCGCGACCCTGATCGCCGCCCGTGAGTCCGGCCGTTTCTGGGGCATGTTGACCACTGCCGCCGGCACGATCCGGCCGGCCCGGGTGCTGGTGCTCGGCGCCGGGGTTGCCGGCCTCCAGGCGATCGCCACCGCCAAGCGGCTCGGTGCGATCGTCACCGGCTTCGACATCCGCCGCGCCGCCTGGGAACAGATCGGCTCGCTCGGTGGCCGTCCGCTCGAACTCGACTTCATCCCCGACGCGGAGGACGAGGGCGGCTACGCCCGTCCCCTGACCGAGGAGGAAAACCAGCAGGTCCGCGACGCGCTCGACCAGAACGCGGCCAAACAGGACGTGATCATCACCACCGCCGCGATCCCGGGACGGCCCGCCCCGACCCTGATCACCGCGGCCGGTGTGGCCAACATGGGCCCCGGCTCGGTGATCGTCGATCTCGCCGCCGAAACCGGTGGCAACTGCGAACTGACCGAACCCGGCCAGACCGTGGAGCAGGACGGCGTGAAGATCGTCGGCCCGCTCAACCTGGCCTCCGAGCTTCCCGGTCACGCCTCCCAGCTTTATGCCAAGAACCTCGAGAACCTGCTCGGCCTGATGATCACCGAGACCGGTGAACTTGAGCTCAACCTCGAAGACGACATCATCGATGCCGCGACCATCGCCCACGGTGGCGAGGTTCGCGGAGAGAGGACCGCCAAGTAATGGATCTCGTAACCGAGATAACGATTCTCGTACTGGCGGCTTTCGTCGGCTTCGAGGTGATCTCAAAGGTGCCGACCACCCTGCACACCCCGCTGATGTCGCAGACCAACGCGATCCACGGCATCGTCCTGCTGGGCGGCCTGATCGTGATCGGCTACGCCAACAGCACCTTCGACGAGATCATCGGCTTCATCGCGATCGTCTTCGGCACGATCAACATCGTCGGCGGGTTCATGGTCACCGACCGCATGCTGGAGATGTTCGGCACCAAGAAAAGGAAGAAGCCCGCGGATGACGCCGCCGGCACGGAGGGCAAATCGTGAGTTTCCTTTCCGGCGGCCTGCCCCTGGCCGCGCTGGAGCCGGACTCGGCTCTGGTCGCGCTGCTCTATGTGGCCTCCTTCACCCTGTTCATCGCCGGACTGAAGCTCGGCACCCATCCGACCACAGCCCGCCGCGGCAACGGGGTCGCCGCGGTCGGCATGGCGGTCGCGGTCCTCACCACCCTGGCCCAGAAGGGGATCGGCAACTGGGGCTGGATCATCGCCGGCATCGTGATCGGTTCCGTGATCGGGGCGGTCGCCTCGAAGCGGGTCAAGATGACCGAGATGCCGCAGATGGTGGCGATCTACAACGGCGTCGGCGGCGGCGCGATCGCCCTGATCGCCTGGTCCGAGTACCGCCACTGGATCCATCAGGCAGACCAGATCAAGCAGTTTGCGAACGAGATGCTGCCGCCCGGTCTCGCCCAGGCGGCCAGCTCTCACCTCTCGGTCAGTATTCCGCTCGAGGTGATGATCCCCTCGATCCTGGCGATGATCATCGGCTCGATCTCCTTCTGGGGATCGAACATCGCCTTCGCCAAGCTGCAGGACCTGATCCCGACCCACCCGATCGGCCTGCCCGGCCAGAAGCTGATCAACGCGGCCCTGTTCGTCCTCCTGATCGCCGGTGGCATCTTCCTTTCCGTCAACAACGGCATCACCGAGCTGAACCAACCGGTCTTCATCGGCATGCTGATCGTGGCGGCACTGCTGGGCACAATGGTGGTGCTGCCGATCGGCGGGGCCGACATGCCGGTGGTTATCGCCCTGCTGAACGCTTTCACCGGTGTCTCCGCCGCAGCGGCCGGTATCGCCCTCGACAACACGGCCCTGATCGTCGGCGGCACCCTGGTCGGCTCCTCCGGCACGATTCTCACCGTGGCGATGGCCAAGGCGATGAACCGTTCGATCGCCAACATCCTTTTCGCCGGTTTCGGGGCCCCGCCTGCGGCCGGTGGCGGCGAAGCCGAGCAGCGTCCGTACCGTTCGATGAACGCCCAGGACGCCGCGATCCAGCTGGCCTACGCCGACTCGGTCGTGATCGTTCCCGGATACGGCCTCGCGGTCGCCCAGGCCCAGCATGCGGTCAAGGAGATGGCCAATGAACTCGAGAAGCGGGGCGTTACGGTCAACTACGCGATCCATCCGGTCGCCGGCCGCATGCCCGGCCACATGAACGTGCTGTTGGCCGAGGCCGACGTGCCGTACGACCAGCTGCGCGAGATGGAGGACATCAACCCGGAGCTGCCGCAGACCGATGTGGCGGTGGTGATCGGTGCCAACGACGTGACCAACCCGGCCGCCAAGACCGACGAGTCCTCGCCGATCTACGGGATGCCGATCATCGAGGTCTCGGAGGCCCAGCAGGTGCTGGTGCTGAAGCGTTCGATGAGCGCCGGTTTCGCCGGGATCGACAACGATCTCTTCTACGACGAGAAGACCGCGATGGTCTTCGGTGATGCCAAGGCCACGGTAAACGACATAGTCAGCGAACTAGGCAACCTGTAGCCCGGAACCACCAGCCGCCCGCTGGCTGCGTCAACGACGAAAAATGAGCGGCTCACGCACCAAGAAGTGCTATCGCCACTCATTTTCCGTCGAGTCCTTGCCAGCGAACGGCTGGATGGTCCCGGGTGGCAAAGTGAGGGCGGCCCGGCGAGCGTTTGTGGAGAGTGATTGACCGGAGGCCCCGGCGGAGGCCATTCGGTTCCTTCGAGAGATGCCGGGTATCAGCGCTCTGCGCGGACCGAGGGGATCTCGCGACCCCTCGATCGGCTAGAACTGAATCAATGATCAAGGTCTACGAGAAGAGCACCTGCACCACCTGCCGGAGTCTGATGGCGCTGCTGAATGAGCGAGGGGTGGATTTCGAGGAGGTCGAGTACCACGTGCTCGGTCTGACCGAACCGGAGGTCCGGGATCTGCTGTCGATGGCCGGAATTCCGGCTGCCGAGGCGCTCCGGATGAAGGAGCCGGGTGCCTCCGAGCTCAAGACCGCCGACGAAGACGAGATCATCGCCGCCATGGTCGAGCGACCGGAGCTCCTCCAGCGGCCGTTCGTGGTGGTTGACGGCGAAGCGGTCCTGGCCCGCCCGGTCGAACGAGCCCTCGAACTGCTCGACTGAACCGGTCAGTCCTTTTCCAGCTCGCGGCTGGTCTGCCGGTGGTGACGCCGGAGGATCGGGGCGGCGTATCCGATCACGGCGCCGACCAGGGCTGACCCCGCCAGCAGCAGCACCAGCGGGGCTTTCGTGTCGACCACGAAGAGGAACTTGAACCGAACGCTCTGGGCGTTCTGGAAAATCACAATCAGCAACAGCACGACCAGAATGCCCAGCGCCCAGCGCTTCCACTGGACGCCCTCATTCGGATCGGTCTTGCGTGAAGGACGACGGGTCGGATCGGTCATGGAGCGCAACTGTAGCGTCCCGGCCGCACGGAAAATGAGTCTTTGTTCTTCCGTACGGATTCCGGTCGTGAAATGAGCGTTTCCGCGCAACACCTGTGAGCGCAAAGCAAACAGACTCACCCTGTGGCGAGGTACGCGAAAGGCACAGGTATCCGGCAGAATCGCCGGGAATCCATCGGGGTCTGGCGGGTGGGCGAGTCCGGTCAGTCGACCGTGGAGTGGACCGGCCTGGTTCTGCTTGTGGCGGCGTTGATGACCGTCCTGCTCGCTTCCGGGGTCACCCTCCCGGGTCCGGCGGTTGCCCACTCCGTTTTCCGCAAGATGCTCTGCGCGGCATCGCTCTCGGCGGGCTGCGAATCGGCTCCCTCGCTGGCCGGATCGTACGGCCACGAACTGGCGGCCGAGATCCGCCGCCATGCTCCCGAGCTGAACTTTGGTCCCGGCCTGCTCGGCCTTCCGGTCGACTACCGCACCTGTCGCTCCGCCTGGTGCGCCGACTCACCAGGACCGGGCCTGATCACCGAGTCGACCGCGGGCGAACCGGTGGCCCTGTTCACCAGGACCCTCGACTGCCGGGAGGGAGCGCCGTCACCCGAGCCCGGGGCTCGCGGCCCGGGAGCGCCCGTGGACTGCTCCGGTGAGCGGGCCGGCAATCTGTTCATCACCTACTGGGCCTACTACCCGGAAAGCGCCTCGCTCCGTGGCGCCCCGGTCCTCGAACGGAAGGGCTATCACCCCCACGACTGGGAGTCCTTTCAGGTCCGGATCGGACCCGATGGCAACGTCGCCCAGCGGGCCTCGTCCCACGCCGGTTACAACCACACCCGTTCGGTCACAAACTGGGGATCGGACGCGGGTTGGGGGTTCCTGCGGCGGGCGGCCGAAAGGGCCGGATTGAGGAACCGCGGAGGCTGGGGGGAGGCGACCGGCAGGTATCTGGTGGCCGGAGGCAGCCACGCCGGTAACGTCGCGGACCGGGGCGATCGCAGCGACTATCCGGCCTACACCCCGGCGGCCAGGGTGAGACTGATCCCGCTGGAACGGATCCGGAACGGCCCGCTGGCCCGACCGGCCCGGTTCGACCCGATCACTCCGCCCTGGGACAAGGATGTGTGGCTGGACGGCGAGGCCGAAGGCACCGGCTGACGGCGTCGAAGCCCGACTCCGGCCCGGTTCCCGGCGAACGCTCTAGCCGGCGTCGTCTGCCTCAGTCGGGGCCTTGACGGATGCGGTCGGGAGGGGTAACTTGGAACTGCTCCCGGCAATAGGGAGGTCAGGCTCTGAGCCGGGGGTGAACGGACTTCTAATCTGAAAGGTTCAGTCCCCACCATGAAGCCAAGAACGAACCACATCCGGCCGATGCCGGTCTGGCTTGTCTCTGTGATCGCTATCGCGGGCCTGGCGATTCTCGCGGCCCCGACCTTCGCAGCCCAGCCCCAGACCGGCAAATACTCCTACACGCTGATCACCAAATCCACCGGCTATCCGGCCATGACCACGGATTTCGTAGTTACCGGCAAGAAGGGGAAACGACGAATAAGCAAGTTCTCCTTCTACTTCACGCCCACCTGCCGTAAGGGGACCTCGAACCTGAACCTGAAGGTCGGGAGCAAAGGCAACTTCTCCGGCAAAGGAATCGTGACGGAGTTCTACTCCCTGGAGCCGTGGCCGGTGAAGGTGACCGGCCGGTTCACGAGCCCAAAGAGGGCAGAGGGAACGATCACCAGCAACTGCGGAAACGGGTCGAAGCTGCTTCACCTCAAGTTCGTCGTCAAGAAAGGCGGAAACAGGGTCTACACCAAGACCTAGAAACGTCCGGGACAGACCGCTCCAGGCCGAAAGCGGGTACTGCGCGGGGGTTCCGATCAGGGCGCCAGGGCAGCGATCAGCGAGGCTATGCTCTCTGGGCCGGTGATCGGGGTGATCACCGGCAGAGTGATCCCCCCATCTACATAGGCGTCGAGGCGATCCCGGATCGCTTCGGGGGAGCCGACCAGGAAGGTGTCCTCGATCAGGTCCCAGGGGGCGGCTGCCGCTGCGGCCGGGCGGTCCCTCGCCTCCCAGGCTTCGACCATGTC
The DNA here is from genome assembly GCA_023958085.1 of Solirubrobacterales bacterium. Lineage (GTDB taxonomy): Bacteria > Actinomycetota > Thermoleophilia > Solirubrobacterales > 70-9 > 67-14. The sequence goes on from JAMLGI010000006.1 coordinate 98,501, forward strand.
TGCGATCTCCTCCCCGTAGCCGAGCCAACGGAAGAAGTTGGCGTAGACCGGCACGGTGACGTAGCTCGAGAACATGAACCGGGCGAGCGGCTCCACCTGCTCGCGTTCCCCGGGAATGCAGAAGAAGCGGCAGAGTAGCTCGAACCCCTCCGGCGCCCCGGCGATGCCATCGACCACCCGGGGCAGACCGGCCAGCGGCAGGAAGTTGGTGAAGGCGCCGTCGGCCTTCTCGACCGCGAGCCGCAGCATCCTGCCGCGCAGCGCCGCAAGCACGATCGGGGTCGGGTGGGAGGGGGTGGTCTCCAGCTTGAAGCCCGTGTCGGTGCGCTCCCCGGCCAGGCCGACCCGCAGAAAATCAAGCGTTTCCTCAACCCTGCTGAGCGGCTTCTCGAACGGGATCCGGTTCCAGCCCTCGACCATCCGGTCCGAGGATGCACCGATCCCGAGCACGAACCGCCCCCCGGAGGCGTCGGTCAGGGCGGCAGCCTGCTGGGTGAGCAGAGCCGGACCGCGCTGGAACACCCCGACGATCCCGGTTCCGAGCCGGACGTTCTCGGTCCAGGCGGCACTCAGCGCGAGCGGGGTGAAGCCATCCGGTCCGCCGGTCTCACCGGTCCAGAGGTCGGTGTAGCCCTCCGCCTCCGCCAGCTGGACGGACTGCCTGTGGTCGGCAAGCGGGACTCCGGGAAGGGGCAGGGTCAGCCCCCAGCGTTGGGTCGACATGTCGGGAGCCTACCCGCGACCCAAGATCCAAGGGCAGGGTCCGACCGTGTTGCCGGAGCGGCCATCCTGGCCCCGCCATTGAAGGTGCCCGGTGGCCGTTCGGGCATTGTGGATGTATGACCGGGCGCCATTTTCCGGGCAGGTATAGCCTCCGGCCCATGAGCGTTCTCTCGCACGATGTCCGTTCCGGTTCAAAGCCCGATCGCAACCTCGCCCTGGAGATGGTCCGGGTGACCGAGGCGGCGGCGCTGGCAGCCTCCCGCTGGGTCGGCCGAGGCGACAAGATCGCAGCGGACGGAGCCGCGGTGGACGCCATGCGTGGGCTGCTCGAAACGGTGCCGATGGACGGTGTCGTGGTGATCGGCGAGGGCGAAAAGGATGAAGCCCCGATGCTGTTCAACGGTGAGAAGATCGGGGACGGCAGCCCGCCGGTGGTCGACATCGCGGTCGATCCGCTGGAAGGGACGACCCTGACCGCCCGCGGCTTCGGTGGCGCCCTCGCGGTGATCGCTCTGGCCGAGCGCGGCACCATGTTCGATCCCGGTCCCTGCGTTTACATGGAGAAGATGGCGACCGCCTCCGAGTACGCAGATCTGCTCAGCTTCGAGGAGCCGATCGGCGAGGTGATCCGCAAGATCGGCGAGCGCAAGGGAGGGGGTCCGGAGGACGTAACCCTGACCATCCTCGACCGGCCTCGGCACGAGGAGACGGTCAAGGAGATCCGGGAAGCCGGCGCCACGATCAGGTTCATCACCGACGGGGACGTTCAGGCGGCCCTGTTGGCGGTCTCCGAGGGCACCGGAATAGACCTGCTCTGGGGAATCGGCGGGACCCCCGAAGGGGTGCTCGCCGCGGCCGCGATCAAGTGCCTCGGTGGCGAGATCGTCGGCCGGCTCTGGCCACGAAACGAGGAGGAGCGCCAGGCCGCGATCGAGGCCGGCTACGACCTCGAAAGGGTGCTCACCGCCGACGATCTGGTCAGCGGCAAGGACGTCTTCTTCGCTGCCACCGGGGTCACCGACGGTGACCTGCTCGACGGGGTGCGCCGTCACGGCGCCTACGCGACCACCGAGTCGCTGATCATGCGGTCACGCTCGGGCACCGTGCGGAAGGTCGGAGCCCGTCACGACCGGGCCAAGCTGCGGGAGATAACCGGCGGCAAGCAGGGCTGACCGGAACCACCGCCTCCGGACCGGGTGGCTACTGCCCCTGGCCCCGGTGGCGTTCGAGCGGGATCACCTTGGTCTCGTCCCCCGGATCGGCATCCGGATCACCCTCAAGCAGCGATCGGTAGGGCTCGGCGATCGGCTGCTCCCGGGTGATCGCGGACTCGGTCTGCTCCCGGGCCCGGGCGGCGGCCAGCAGGTTGGCCCTGGTCATGATCCCGTAGGGAAGGGTGCCCGTGTCCCGATATTCGTGGCGCAGTGAGTTGATTACCGCCCCGGCGAGCAGGGTCAGGGCCACGATGTAGAACCAGAGCAGGGCGATCAGGATGAAACCGAGCACACTCCCGAACCGGTTCAGGGTAGAGACGTTTCCGAGGTAGAACGGAAACAGCCAGTTGGCCAGCCCGGCGACCAGGGTTGTGAAGATCGCTCCCGGCCAGATCGCCCGCCACGGCATATGGCCCTTCGGCACGGCCCAGTAGATCACCGCGGCGACCATGAAGTTGATCGCCAGGGTGAGCCAGAGCAGGACAGCGTTGTCGAGGCTCTGGATCTCGTTCAGTCCGAACGGGAGGTTGTCGGTCTGACGGATCAGGGCGCCCTCGACCGCGGGCAGGAGAACACTGGCCAGGAGGAAGAAGGCGACCACCACCAGCATGCCGAGCGAGAACCTCTTCTGCTCCCACCAGCCCCGGCATTCGACGTGATAGATCCGGCAGAAGGCGGTGTCCATCGAACCCCAGAAGGAGGCGCCGATCCAGAGCGAACCGACCGCGGCAACCAGACCGAGAGTGGCCGAGTTGGACCGGATCGAGGAGAGAATGTCGTTCAGGGTCTCCTGCTCCGCGGAGGGAAAGAGCCGCTGGAGGTCGTTGAAAATCCCCGCCTCAACGCCCTTGATCCTGAGGATCTGGCTGAACACGAACAGGACCAGAAAGGCAAACGGAAACACCGCCAGCATCAGGTTGTAGGCGACCATCCCGGAAAGTCCGGTCACGTTCTCCGAGTAGGCCCGGATCCAGAAAGCCTGGAGCCAGGGCAGATGCTTCCACTGCCGCGAGAGCGGAATCGTTTCCCCGGGGCGGTCGTCCGGGTGAGTCTCATCACAGTCACTGCAACTCATCGGGTTTCCCGGCGTTAGGTAGGGACAGGTTTGAGAGGAGCAACATCGGGAACTTGACTTTACTAAGTGAAGCGTCTAATATCAGTTCACTCGTTCGGCCCCTCGAAGATCTTGGGGTGGTGTCTTGCACTCTGTCTCCCCGGAATCCCGGGGAGCAGGACTGCGGCATCTGCTTCTGCGGAAACAGTTGCCTGGCCCATGTACCGGGCACCCGGACGCGTTAGGTAATACCAGATAGGGACAGAATGTTAGTAGCGGAACTCCAGGAACTAGAAGAAGTGAAGGGCCTCGTCACCAGGGGGCAGCAGCTTGGCGTGCTGACCTTCGGTGACATCGGCACCGCCGTGGCCGAGGTCGATCTCGACGAATCAGACGTCGAGGATCTGTACGGCTACATCGAGAAGCAGGGCATCGAGCTGGTCGAGGACGTCGACCCGGCCCAGAAGGCATCCGCCGAGAACGAGCGCTCGGACGGCCGTCGCGGCCGCCGGCGCAAGAAGGACGCGCTGGACCTGAAGCCGGACATGACCACCGACTCGCTCCAGCTCTTCCTCAAGGACATCGGCAAGGTTCGCCTGCTGACCGCCCAGGAGGAAGTCGATCTCGCCAAGCGGATCGAGCGCGGCGATCTCGACGCCAAGCAGAAGATGGTTGAGTCGAACCTCCGGCTGGTGGTCTCGATCGCCAAGAACTACCGTAACCAGGGCCTGCCCTTCCTCGATCTGATTCAGGAAGGCACCCTCGGGCTGGTCCGTGCGGCCGAGAAGTTCGACTACCGCAAGGGCTTCAAGTTCTCGACCTACGCGACCTGGTGGATCCGTCAGGCGATCGCCCGGGCGCTGGCCGACAAGGCCCGCACCATCCGGATCCCGGTCCACGTGGTCGAGAAGCTGAACAAGATCGGCCGGGCCGAGCGCAAGCTGGTCACCGAGCTGGGCCGTGAGCCGACCCCGGAGGAGATCGCCGAGGTCACCGGGATCGACCCGGAAGAGGTCGACTCGATCAAGCGTTCCGCCCAGTCGCCGGTCTCGCTGGAGAAACCGGTCGGTGACGAGGAGGAGTCCGAGTTCGGCCAGTTCATCGCCGACGAGAAGGCCGAGTCCCCGTTCGACCGGGCCGCCGACCTGCTGACCAAGGAGGCGCTGAAGGAGTCGCTGGAAAACCTCTCCTACCGCGAACGCCGCGTACTCGAGCTCCGTTACGGGCTCGGCGGCGAGCATCCGCGGACCCTGGACGAGGTCGGCCGCACCTTCAACGTCACCCGCGAGCGGATCCGTCAGATCGAGAACCAGTCGCTGAAGAAGCTTCAGAGCCTGCAGGAGGCCCAGAAGCTCCGCGAAGCCACCTGACCTGAGTCGTTCAGGGAGGCGTTGGCTGCGTCAGTACCGTCGGAACGGACGATCCGCCGGGCATCGAGGTGTAGAAAAGTCGGCACTATGCCTGAAAAGGTTCACCTCGATGCATGGCGTGGGGAGCCGGGGTTGGGGTGTTGCGGTCCCGTGACGGTCTTGTCCGCAAGTTGTTGCTTTCTGCGCAACACCCGTAACCGCGAAGCGGCCACGCTTGAGTCAGTGATCGAGGCAGGCGACAGCCCCCTTCCCCTGGCGCTCGCGGCGACGGTGATGCTGAACTCCACCGTCGTCGTCGCCTCGATCACCGATCTGCGCAGCCGGTTGATCCCCGACCGGCTGACCGCCCCGGCCGCGGCAGGCGGCCTTGCGCTTGCCGCCGCATCCGGCGGGATCGCCGGGCTGATCCTGGCGGCCGGGGCCGGTCTGGCGGTGGCCCTGCCGCTCTACCTGGCCGCCCGGATCAAACCGCGGGGCATGGGGATGGGGGACGTGAAGCTGGTCGCGGTGATCGGAATCTTCCTCGGCCTCGCCGCCTGGGGCGCCCTGCTGGCCGGCCTTGCGGTCGCCGCCCTCACCGGAATCCTGATCTCACTCGGACGGCGGGAAAGCCCCGCGCTCACCACCCTGCCGCTGGCCCCCTTTCTGGCGGTCGGGACGGCCCCGTTCATCGTGACAAGCCTGCTGCCGATCGTGCAGGGCGGGTGAACCGACGTGGCAAGACCGGCTTTGCCAGTGCCCCGGCCCGGGGGACAGAACCCTTCCACCGAGTCAGGCCTGCTTCAGTAAGTGAAGCCATATGCCTATACTTGTTGAAGTGACTCATCGGCCCGAGGCGTCCGGTTTTCGGGCGCCCGGTCGGCAATCGAAACGGTCACCCAAACCCATGAGCGCAGTCGACAACGATCAGTGCCCGGTGTGTCGGACCGCCGACGTCATCGCTGGCAAATGGACCCTTCTGGTGATTCGCGACCTGGCCGGTGAGAGCCGTCGCTTCTGTGAACTCGAGCGTTCCCTGGAGGGCATCAGCCCCCGCACCCTTTCGCTTCGTCTCCGCACACTCGAGGAAGAGGGAATCGTCGAGCGCCAGACCTTCCCCGAGGTTCCGCCCCGGGTTACCTATGCCCTCACCGACAAGGGCCAGGACCTGGTCCCCCTGATTGACGACATGCGTCGGTACGGGATCCGCTGGCTGGATGGCGAGTCGGCGATAACTACCGCGGCCTGACCCGGAAAGACCTGCGGGACCGGTGTCGGCGCCCCGGACCGTTTACTCCGGGACCATGGTCTGGCCGGACATTCCGGCTTGGCGCCGCTGACTTTCGGGTGCAAGGCATCATGCAACCGCAGGATGCATGGGCCGGGAAAGGAACTCCCAACCACCATGCACGATCCCGTACTTGACGAGGCACTGAAGCGACTGGCGGCCGAGGCTTCGACCCGATTCTCATCGCTGGTTGCCACCGGCGACCAGATTCCCTTTGACGTCGCCGAGAACGACGGGGAGAGCTCCCACTTCTATCGGTACGTCCCGCTTACCTCGCGTTACATCGCTGCCCACCTCGACGAACTGCGCTCGCTTCCGTCCTGGGGTCCTGCCCGTGGTGCCGTGGCTTCCTCCAATGTGGCTGCGCCGTACCTCGAGTCCCGCGGAATCCCGGTTCCATCCGAACCCGAGCGCCGGGCCGAGGAGATGCTGGATGTCTTCATCGCCTCGCTCTGGGAAGGAACCACCGAGTTTTCGCTTGACATCGCCCGGGTTGAGCGGGCCCTGGCATCGCTCGAGATCGAGTCCCGCGACATCCGGGAAGCGGACGTCCTGGTGGCACCGCTGATCGGGTTCGAGATGACCCCGACCGAGATCGAACTCCACGGCGGGATCAGGATCGTCCAGGCCGACTCGATCCAGGCCCCGCTCGAGGCCACCTCCAGCGAAGGTACCGATCGCCCGGCCTGGCAGCAGGCCTACCTGGCGATGGTCCCGCTGGGGGAGAACAGCCCCGCCCGGGCGGTCGCCGGGCTGAAGGGTCTGGTCGAGGCTCTCCGCCTGTTCAAGGACGGATCGGTCGGCGTTGGACCGTTCGCCTTCGCGCCCGTCGGAAACGACGCTTGGCGCCGGGTTGAAACCGGCGCGGCCCCGCCGCGGACCGGCAGCTACTTCCTGATCGAGTCCGAGGTGGCCGGCCTCGACCGACTGATCTGCCGCCTGGCCAAGGTCACGGGGGACTCGACCGGCCTCGGGTTCGCCCGGCGGCGTTTCCGCTACGGAGCCGAGCGCGAACGGCCGATCGATGGCCTGAGCGATCACCTGCTGGCGATCCGGTCGGCACTGGACGGCGACGGAATAATCGATGCGCCGCTTGAGGCAAAGGCGGCCGCCCTGGTCACCGGGGACGCCGAGAACCTGCTCGCCCGGGAGCGGTTCAACCGGGCATTCGACCTGGAGGCAGCGCTGATCCGCGGTGACGACGAGATGACGGTCGGTGGCGAATCCAGTACCTACATCGCCGCCTGGATCGAGGATTCAACCCGGTTGATCGTGCGTGAAGCCCTGCTGGGAAGCTTCGGCTCCAACCTCAACGTCGCGGCCGAGGAAACTCTGATCGCCACCGGCCTCCAGGCGGGCGAGGGCAGCATCAGCCAGCTCGGCAGCACGGCCGAGTGGGATGCCGGTCTCGAACCCGAGGAGGAGTTCGTCGCCCCCGAGTTCCCGGGCGAGATCGCGGTCGGGGGTCCCGTCGGGATCGATCCTCCCGCGGGACAGCCCGGCGCCGAGATTCACGTCTTCCGTCCGCGCGGAGCGGGGGAAGGCGAAAGCATCGATCCGGAAGTGGAGGCGGGGGCGGACCCCCTGTTCGGATCGGTTCCTGAGTTCGAGCCCGAGCCGCTGCCCGCGATTCCGGCCGACCTCGAAGCGCCGGAGCCGCAGCGGTTCGAGGCGATGCCGGAGATCGAAAGGGCGCTGGGGATCGAACCCGGGTCCGAGCGCAGCACGATCGAGCCGGACCGGACGGAGTTCGTTGCCGGGCGTGGTGCCGCGGGTGGCGTGTTCGACTCAGACGGGTACACCGGTTCCGATGACGGCGTGGACGCGACCCGCCTGCTCGAACCGATGCCGGCCGAAGGGGAGATCACGGTCACCGCCCGGACCGAGGTGGGGGCCACCCTCCGGGAAGACTGGCTCACCTCCGCTCGAGGTGGGGCCACCCTGGACTTCCCGGTGATCGGCGGCGATGTTCCCGGCGATGCCCGGGAGGGTGCCTCGCACTCGCTTCGCAACCGCCGGTTCTTCCCCGACCCGGGGACGACCGAGTGGTCGGTCGGCGAGATGCGTTACCGACGCCGTCACGGCTGACCAACCCGGCCCGGCGGACCGTGCGGGCAGCTTCAGCCGGTCGCCAGATCCACCCGTGACTTCTCGTCGGTGAAGAGAAAACGGTTGATCTCGCCGAGCCCGGCCAGATCGTGCACGTCGGTGTCCAGATAGGGCACCCGGATCACCGGCCGGTCGCCCATCTCCCCGGTCAGCCGGGCGATGTTTCGGGCGTCTCGCTGGGCCAGCGCGTCGTACTCGATCAGGTTCCGGGCCAGTCGCTCGGCCAGGTCCTCGTCCCCGGATCCGAGGGCGGTGTCGATCCGACCGGTGAGATCCCTCAAGCCGGGCGGTTTCTTCCCCAGTCGGTAGCGGACCCGGTTGACCACCACACCACCGAAGTTCATCCGGTTCTCGGCCAGCTTCGAATGGAAGTAGACCGCCTCCTCGATCGGCTGGCCCTGGGTGCCGCAGACCACGATGAAGCAGGTCTGTCTGTCGGTCAGCAGCCGGTTCACCCGGTGTGCCCGATCCCGGAAGCCGTCGATCATGCCGCTGAACGCGGTGAAAAACTCGGACAGGTCCGCCAGCAGGTCGAACCCGACGATCCGTTTCAGGACCGAAAGCACCATCCCGGTGCCGCGGCTGGCGATCCTTGCGGCGAAACCGGTGGGCCGCATGAAGATCTGGAGTGAACGCCCCTCGATGAACTGGACCAGTCGTTGCGGCGCATCGAGGAAGTCGAGGGCGTTCCGGCTGGGTGGCGTGTCGAGCACCAGGAGGTCGAAGCGTCCCTCGGTGTGGAGTTCGAACAGCTTCTCCATCGCCATGTACTCCTGGGAGCCCGCCAGTGCCCCCGAGATCTGCTGGTAGATCCGGTTGGAAAGCACCCGGTCGCGGGCCTCCCGGTCGGATGCGTGACGGGCGACAAGGGCGTCGAAGGTTTCCTTGGCGTCGAGCATCATCGCCCAGAGCTCGCCGCCGTCCGCGACCTTCACGCCCTGGGCGGTGAGCAGGTCGGGATCGACCCGGGCCGCCTCGTTCCCCAGCTCCTCCAGACCCAGCGAGTCGGCGAGCCGCTTGGCCGGATCGATCGTGACCACGCATACCTTGAGTCCCCGGGCGGCCATCCCGAGCGCGATCGCGGCCGAGGTGGTGGTCTTGCCGACCCCGCCCGATCCGGCGCAGATCACGATCCGGTGGCCCTCGACGATCTCCTCGACCGAGCTCATCAGGTCAGCTCCTCTGCCAGCGTCCGGGCGGCCTTCAGGTCGAGCTCCGGCCGGAAAACGAACGGCAGGACTGAAACCGGAGTCTTCGCTTCGCGTTCCAGCCGTTCCAGCTGGTCGTGCTGGGCAGCGGCCCGCCTGGCCTGCGACCCGGCCGCCCGGGCGGCGGCCCTCAGTTCCGGTTCATCGGACTTGCGTAGCGGACCGAGCTTCTTCAGGTCGGTCGCCGAGAACCGTTCCGGGTAGAGCGCGTTCATCACGATCCGGTCGACCGACATGCCGATGTCAGAGGTGAGTTCCTGCTCAAGCCGGAGCGCCTCGTTCACCGGCATCTCCTCGGGCAGGGAAACGAGGACGGCACCGGTCTGCTCCTGGTCGGAGATCATCGCTTCGAGCTGCAGTGCCTGGCTGTGGATCGGCCCGACCCGGGCGATTCCGGCAAAGGTCCGCGGGGTCTGGAGCAGGCTTATTCCGTGGCCGGTGGCCGGGGCGTCGACGATGACCAGGTCGTACTTGTTGCCGTGCCTCACCTTGCGGTCCAGCTGGGCCAGCTCCCAGATCTTGCCGATCGTCACCAGCTCGTTCAGGCCCGGGGTGGCGGCCGCGAGGTAGGTGAACATGCGGCTCCGGAACAGCAGGTCGCGCATCGCCTTCACCTTCAACTGAAGCAGCACGTACTCTCGCATCGAGTCTTCCGGGTCGATCGAGATCGCCCACAGATCGTTGGTCAGTTCGACCTCTCTGAACCCGACCTCGCTCTGATCGAACATCCGCGACGCGTTCTCGGACGATGAGACCTCGCAGACGATGGTCCGCTTGCCCTCCAGGGCTGCCCGGATCCCGAGGGCGATCGCGACCGTGGTCTTGCCCACCCCGCCCTTGCCGGTCACAAACAGCAGCCGCTTTTCCAGGTAGTCGATGATGGCCAAGAGGGTATCCCCGCAGGGCAGACCGGAGCGCCCGCCGGGCCGTTCGGGCTGCCGGATCCGCTCCGGACCGGGTTGACGGAACGACCGAATTCGACCGGATGGCCGGTCGCGGGAGGAAATCCGGCTCCGGATGCGAATAACGGCCCAAATGCGAATCCTGAGCCGCAAGAACCAGAACCGTGCGAAAAACGCTCCCGATTCGGTCGAAGCCGCCTCGGAGGTCGAACCCGTCCCGGAGCCTGAAGCCACCGCTCCCGGGTCGAACGTCCCGGTGACCCACGCCGTGCCGGTGGTCGAACAGACCGATCTGCCGGCCACCGAGTCGGCCGGGGATGCGGCGGTGACGGAACCGTCCGCTCCGGCCAGGTCGGTCGAGGAGGAACTGGCGGAGGTCGAGGAGGAGGCCGCCGCCGAGGAAAGCGAGATCCGGCTGAAGGCCGCGGACCTGATGGCACCGGACCGCCGTGACTTCCTGCGGCCCGCACCCCAGCCGGAGTCGGTGCCGGTCGATCGGGCCGAGGTGATCAGCTTCGCCAACCAGAAGGGCGGGGTGGCCAAGACGACCTCAACCCTGAACCTCGCCGTGTCGCTGGCAGAGCTCGGCAACCGGGTTCTCTGCATCGATCTCGATCCGCAAGGCAACCTGACCATGAGTCAGGGAATCGACCCGGACAAGGTCGAGAAAAGCATGTACGACGTGCTGGTCGACGACCTGCCGATCTCCGAGGTGATCGCCCATCGCGAGATCGACATCGCGGTCGCCTCGATCGACCTCGCCGGGGCCGAGATCGCGATGAGCACCAAGATAGGTCGGGAGCGCTCCCTCGAAAAGTCGCTGAAGGAGGTCGAGGGGGAGTACGACTACATCTGCATCGACACCCCGCCCAGCCTCGGACTGCTGACCATCAACGCACTCACCGCCTCCGGCAAGGTGATCGTTCCGGTCCAGTGTGAGTACCTCTCGATGCGGGGTCTGGTGCAGCTCCAGAACACGCTAACGATGATTCAGGAGAACCTGAATCCGGACGTCCAGATCGCCGGCATCCTGCCGACGATGTTCGATGCACGCACCCTCCACGCACGGGAGGCCGTGTCGATCCTCGAGGAGAACTTCGGGGACCTCGTTTTCAAGTCACGCATCCGCAAGGCCGTGAAGTTCGCCGAAGCGCCGGTACGAGGCGCTAGTGTCCTGAAGTACGATCCCGACAGTAGAGCGGCGTCGTACTACCGGAATCTGGCGAAGGAGGTCTTGGGTGATGGCTCGTCGTAAACGAGCGAGTATGCGTGAAGGTCCGCTGGCGGACCTGTTTCGCTCAACCTCTGACGACCCTTCCCAGGATCCACCCGAGTTTGAACCCCGTCGGGAGGACGACCGTTCCGGCCCCCAGGGTGACCCGGTCGAGTCCGGTGCCACGGTGGATGAAGGCGCGGACCGTCCGCCGCAGCTCGACCCCGCCGCGGCCGGCCGTTTCGGCCGTGGCGACCCGATCGAACCCGAACCGGAGGAGCCTGCGCCCGAGCCTGCCCGCAGCAGCCCCCGACCGGTCCGAAGGGAAGATCCGGGCCCGCTTGCTCCGCCCGATCCCGGATCCGACACCAGTCACCTTCCGGACGCCCAGGACCGACTCCGACGGATCTTTTCGGAGACGCCGGCCCAGCGCGACGATTCACCCCGATACGGTCGGCAGGAGCCGTCCGCAAACCAGGGCGCCGGCATCCCCCACACCCCGGTGATCCGGGTGGTCGGGGTCGGCGGCGGCGGAGTCAACGCGATCAACCGGATGATCGAGGCCCAGATTCCCGGGGTCGAGTTCATGGCGGTCAACACCGACCTCCAGTCGCTCCAGCTCTGCGTGTCCGACCTGACCGTCCACATCGGCGGGGAGGAGACCCGCGGGCTCGGGGCGGGGGCCGACCCTTCGCTCGGTTTCCGGGCGGCGTTCGATGAGCAGGACCGGATCAAACGGCTGCTCAAGGGATCCGACATGGTCTTCATCGCCGCCGGAGCCGGCGGCGGTACCGGGACCGGGGCGGCCCCGGTCATTGCCCGGCTCGCCCGTGACATCGGGGCCCTGACCGTCGGGATCGTGACCAAGCCGTTCACCTTCGAGGGAAGCCGGAGGGCCAAGGCGGCCGAGCAGGGAATCGAGGCCCTCGCGGGCGAGGTCGACACTCTCATCGTCATCCCGAACGACCGGCTGCTGGAGGTGCTCGACCAGTCGACCCCGATGGTGGACGCCTTCCGGGTGGCCGACGACGTGCTTCGTCAGGGGGTCCAGGGGATCTCGGATCTGGTCACCCTGCCCTCGGTGATCAACCTCGATTTCGCCGACGTTCGTTCGATCATGTCCGGTGCCGGCCGGGCGCTGCTCGGTATCGGAATGGGATCAGGGGCCGACCGGGCGATGATCGCCGCCGAGAAGGCGACCTCCTCGCCACTGCTTGAGACCCCGATGGACGGGGCCCGCTCGATTCTGCTTTCGGTCACCGGTGGCCCCGACCTTTCGCTGATCGAGGTCTCCGAGGCGGCCAAGGCAGTCGGCGAGGCGGCCCACCCGGACGCCAACATCATCTTCGGCGCGAACATCGACGAGGACCTTGAGGACCAGGTCTGGATCACGGTGGTTGCGACCCGCTTCGATGGCCGCGGCCCGGGTCGGCGCAGCACCGGCGAGGAGCGCGATCGTGAGCCCCGGACCGCCCGATCCGGGCGGGAGAGCGGTCGGGAACGGCGCTCCGCCGGCACGATGCCCGCGGTGAGCGGCGGCGAGATCCCCGAGTTCCTCTCCTGACGAGATGATCTCGCGCGGTGTGGTGGCCGCCGGGCATCCGCTCTCGGCGGAGGCCGGAGCCCGGATTCTGCGCGAGGGAGGCAACGCGGTCGATGCGGCGGTAGGTGCAGTCCTCACCTCCTTCTCGGCCGAAAGTGCGCTGACCGGACTCGGTGCCGGCGGCTTCATGGCCGTCGGCGGTGCGGGTGCCTCTCCGGTCCTGATCGACTTTTTCGTTGCCGCACCGGGCAAGGGTGGACACGAGGTTGCCGATGATCTGATCCCGGTGCCCGTTCACTTTGACGCCACGACCACGCAGGTGTTCAACGCCGGCGCCGTCTCTTGCGGAGTACCCGGGACGGCGGCCGGACTGGCCACGGCGCTTGAACACTTCGGATCAATGCCGATGGCCGAGCTCGCGCTTCCCGCGGCGCGCCTGGCCCGGAAGGGAGCTCCGCTGAATCGGCAGCAGGCATATGTGCTGCGGATCCTTGAGCCGATCTACACCGCGACCCCTGAGGGGCGGGCGATCTACGCCCCGAACGGCCGCATCGTCGGGGAGGGGGAGGTGGTGCGTGATCCGGAACTGGCCGATGCGCTCGAGCGCTTCGGCGTGGAGGGGCCGGAGTCGATCTACGGTGGCGAAACCGCGGCTGCGATCGAGAACTACATTCTCACCCGTGGCGGAACTCTGTCCCGGGCAGATCTAGCGGACTACCGGGCCGTCACCAGGGAGCCGGTCGGGGCATCGATCCACGGCCACACCATCCTGACCAATCCCCCACCCTCGGCGGGAGGCATTCTGATCGCCTACTCGCTGGCCCTGCTGGAGCGACTCGGGGCGAGCGGAACGGTCGAGGTGGCCAGGGTGATGGAGGCCGCCAACCAGGCACGCCAGGGGGACTTTGCCGAGCAGATCGGGGTGGCGGGTTTCCCCGGCAGGTTCCTCTGCGAAGACCGGTTCTCGGAGGGACTCTCGGTTGCCGAGCGGCTCGGTTCGACCACCCATCTTGCGGCGATGGACGCGAACGGCCTTTGCGCCTCGGTCACCTGTTCGAACGGGACCGGTTCCGGCATGATCGTTCCTGGCACCGGAATCCATCTGAATAACATGCTCGGCGAGGAAGATCTCAACCCACTCGGTTTCCACCGAACCACGCCGGGCACCAGAGTCAGCTCGATGATGGCACCGACACTGGTGATGGAGGACCGCGAGGTGTTGGCCGGACTTGGGAGCGCCGGCTCCAACCGGATCCGTTCGGCGGTACTTCAGACCACCCTTAACCTGCTGGTCGAGGGAATGAACCCGCAGGCCGCGATCGAGGCCCCGAGGATCCACCTCGAACGCGGTCTGCTTCAGGCCGAGCCGGGCACCGACGAGTCGGCTCTGGCGCAGATCGAAGCGTTGGGCCAGAAGGTATCTCGCTGGAGTGAGCGCAACCTGTTCTTCGGTGGTGTCCAGATGGTCACCCGGGATCCCTCGACCGGTCGCCTCGATGGCGGCGGCGATCCCCGGCGGGGCGGTGCGGTTGCCTATGCCTGACTCCGCCGAACGGGAAGGGGGGTCCCCCGATTTTGATGCCGAGGGGCTGCTCGACGGCTTGGAGGGTGAGGAGCGGGAAGCCCGTCTGCGACTGCTCGAGTACCTCTGGCGTGAGGAGGGCGTGGAACTGGAGATGTTGCGCCGTGAGGTTGACGCCCAGCGGCTCGCTCTGCTCCCGGCCGATCTGGCGATCGGACGGAGGACCGAGCGATTCACCCCGGCCGAGGTGGCCGAAGATGCGGGGATAACGGTCGCCCAGCTACAGCGGCTGATCGCCGCACTCGGCTTCCCACCGCCCGCGCCCGATCAGCGAACCCTCGGCCGGGACGAGATCCATGCCGCGAAGCGCCTCCGGAAGTTCATGGACGCCGGGATTCCGTTTGACAACATGATCGCGGTCACCCGGGTGGTCGGATCCAGCGCCGCCCGGATCGCCCAGGTCCACCGGGATCTGGTCGCAACCGACATCGTCGATCCGGAGGCAGACGAGTACGAGACCGCCATTCGGCTACGTGATGCGGCCGAGGAACTGATGCCGATGGGTGATGCGGCGGTGACCTACGCGCTCCGCTCGCACTTCGTCGATCAACTCCGCAGCCAGGTGATCGCGATGGGCGCACCCGGCTGGTTCGGGTCCAGCACCGAGGTCGAGGTCTCGGTCTGCTTTGCGGACCTGGTCGGTTTTACCAGGCTGGGGGAGCGATCCGAGCTGGAGGAGATCGGTTCGGTGGCCAAGCTGCTGGAGTCGGTGGCGATCGAGGTGACCAATCCCGAGGTGCGCTTGGTCAAGCTGATCGGCGACGCGGCGATGCTGGTCTCCGAGGACGGGGCCGCCCTGTTCGACGCCGCCCTCCGTTTCATCGAGGTCGGTCGGGATTCCGGATCCGAGCTACCGGCCCTGCGGGTAGGGGTGGCGCGGGGGACGGCGATCCCACAGGTCGGCGACTGGTTCGGTCCGGCGGTCAACCTGGCCAGTCGGATCACCGAGGCCGCCCGGCCCGACTCGGTGCTGGCCGAGGCAACGGCGGTCGAGGCAGCGGGCGACGGGTTTCGGTACTCGAGAGTGGGAGAGCACAAGTTCAAGGGTGTGAAGCGCCCGGTCAAGCTTTACCGGGTCCGTCGCCACCAGTAGCGAGCAGCCCGCAGGAACCACCAGCCACCCGTCGGCGGCGTCAATCGCTGACCGTGTCGGCCAAACACACCAATCATGGGTGGGGCCCGCAGGTATCCGTATGGACACTGGTTGGCCCCACCGGGGTGGCTGTTTCGGGGGTGGGGCCCGCAGGTGTCCGTATGGATACCGGTTGGCCCCACCTGGCGAGGGGACTTTGGGTGTCAGGTCGGTTTTTTGGCGCTCAGCAGGAGGTTGTAGAAGAGTTCTGCCGGGAGGTGCGGTTCGAGCGCCTTGGTGTCGATCTTCTGGAAGGCGATGTAGCTGCGGAAGGCGAAGTTCCTCCAGCGGTGGGGAATCGTGTCCGGATCGGCGGTGGACTCCATCGAGCGCATCCCCCAGCCCCACATGTTGGCGACCATTTCCTCACCGCTGACTCTTGTTTCCGAGAACCCGGCGCGGGGTGGGAGCGCTCTGAGGTCGACCGGAGCGAAGGCGTGCACGTCCACTTCCGGCTCGAGGCTGTGCTCATCACCGGCCAGCTCCTCCTCGGTGTGCTGCAGCGGTTTGGCGCCGACCAGTCGCCGCCAGACCGGCCCGGCGAGGCTGCCGGTCCGCTTCGGCACCGCCGCCAGGCGGTCGCCGTAACGGGACGGCTCGCCACAGAAGACGATCTGCCCGCCCGGCCGGAGTACCCGGAAGAACTCGGCGAAAGCACGATCGAGATCCGGGATGTGGTGAAGCACTGCATGGCCGAGAACCAGATCGAAGCTCTCGTCCTCGAACGGGAGGACCTCGGCCTCGGTGACCACGGTTTCGACCTCGAGATCCAGCCGCTTCGCGGTGGCGGCAAGCGACTCCAGCATCCCGGGCGAGATGTCGGTCGCGGTCAGGTTCCCGATCAGGCCCTTCGACATCAGATTGAGCGAGAAGTAACCCGTGCCGGATCCGATCTCGAGGGCGTCGCCGAACGGCTTCCCGGGCATCCCCCCGAGCGCCTTGGCCAGCTTCATCGCGGTCTGTTCCTGGCCGGTCTCACCGAAGTCGATGCCCCACTTGGCGTCGTATGAGTGGGCCGCCGCATCGTGGTAGCGGGTGTTTACGTCTTTGATGTGTTCTGGGGTGGCCGTCGGGGATGCGGGCATAACGTCGGAGAGCCTACTTGCCACGACCGCGTGGTGACCACACCTTCCGGACTGAAATAGGGAAGAATCGGCGGTCTTGACCGACACGTACCTACAGGACAACCAGCCCGAAGGGGTGCCACCGCTGGAGCTGACCGGAGAACGGACCCTGCCGGATGTTCCCGAAGAGAACTACTGGTACCGCCGTCACCTCGCCGTCTACGAGTGGATCGCGGCCCGCACCGCCGGTCTGAAACTGGTCGATCTGGCCTGTGGTGAGGGGTACGGATCGGCGGTGCTGGCCGGGACCGCGACCGAGGTAGTCGGGGTCGACGCCAATCCCGAAGCTTTCGCTCACGCCACCGCCAAGTACACCTCCTCCAACCTGACCTTCCGCCGGGAACTGGTCGAAGAGTTCAGCGAGCCTCGTGATGCCGTCGTCTTCCTGCAGACGATCGAGCACATCCATGACCCCGACGCACTGGTTGCGGGCTTCGCCCGGATTGCCCCGGTTTCCTACATCTCGACCCCGAACCTGCTCACCCTCGCCCCGGAAGGCGCCGAAAAGTCGGACAACCCGTGGCACATCAAGGAGTACCGCCTTGAGGAGTATCGCGCCCTGCTGGAGCCGCACTTTTCCCGGGTCGAGATCCTCGGGCTCTCCCACGCGCGCAAACTCAAGTGGCATGAGCTGGCGCTCTCGCTCGGCTGGGATCGAGCCCACAAGGCGCTCGGCCTGACCAAACCGTTCTACGACCGGTTTACCCCGGCGATCGCCGCTTCGGATTTCCGCCTAGGCAGGCACAATCTCGAAAAGGCTTTGGACTTTCTCGCGATCTGCCATGTCTGAGCTGCGGGACGGGGAGGCGGGCGATCTCGCGATCGTGCTGCACACCCACATGCCCTACGTCGAGGGCTACGGCACCTACCCGTTCGGCGAGGAGTGGCTTCTTGATGCGGTGATCCGCTCCTACCTTCCGGTTCTGGAGATTGCGAGGGACCTGACCATGACGGTCACCCCGGTTCTGGCCGATCAGCTGGAGTCACCCGGGGTCGGGACGCGGCTGGAGCGCTTCCTGGCCGACCATCGGCTGGGGGCAGCCGAACGGGACATCGCGTCGGCCGAACCCGCTTTTCGTGTCGCGGCCGAGGCCGAGCGTGACCGGTACTCGAAATCCACCGATCGGCTGGAGCGGGTCCAGGGTGATCCGCTGGAAGCGTTTCGCGAAGCGGGAAGGGACGGGAGGATCAGCCTTGCAACGTCGGCCGCAACCCACGCGATCCTGCCGCTGATCGCCACCCGGAGCGGGATCGATCTCCAGATCGAGACCGGCGTGGCCTCTCATCGCCGCAGGTTCGGCTGGAAGGGTGGATTCTGGTTGCCGGAGTGCGCGTGGCGTCCGGGTCTGGACCGGGATCTCGCCAGGGCCGGGGTCGAGTGGTTCTGCCTCGATCAGAGCGAGCATCTCGCCGGTGACGACTGCCTCCGGCCGGTCCGGACCCCGGCCGGGCCGCTGGCCTTCCCGATCGACTGGGAGGCGATCGGTTGGCTCTGGTCACTCGACGGCTACCCGTCGTGGCCCGGCTACCGGGATTTCCATCGTCTCTCGATGAACGGCATGCACATATTCCGGATCGATGGCGAGCCATACGACGCCGAGGCGGCCTCGGAGATGGCCGGGAAGCAGGCCGACGAGTTTCTCGACCGTGCCGCGACCAGGCTGCGGACTTACCGGGACCGGACCGGCGAGCGGGGCCTGATGACCTTCGCCTTCGACTGTGAGTTGCTGGGACACTGGTGGGCGGAAGGTCCGGTCTGGCTGGAACGGGTTCTCACCGGTGCGGATGCGGCCGGAATTCGTCTGGTGACCCTGGACCAGGCCACGGCCGAGCGGCAAGACCTGGGCCCGGACGATCAAGACGCCCCGCTTCTGCCATCCACCTGGGGGGAGGGCAAGGACTTCCGGACCTGGGACTCACCGGCGGTTTCCGACCTCGTCTGGGGCGCCAGACGCCTGGAACTGCGGGTGCTGGAGGCGGTAACGGAAGGCCTGCCCCGGGAGGCTGCCGAACGGGCGGTCCGGGATCTGCTCATGGTCCAGTCAAGCGACTGGGCCTTTCTCGATTCCCGCCGGCAGGCCGGGGACTATCCGTTCGAGCGCAGCCTCGAACATGCGCTTTCGGCCTTCGAGGCCGTAGAATCCGGGACCGGTGTACAGATCGATTCACGGGTCCGTTCGCTCGCCCCCGATTTGAGCCTCACCCCGATCTCGGTTCCCTGACACCGCCCGGTCCGACCCGAACTCAACTCCTCCCGCCAGCCGCCCGAACCGATAGATCCCGGAATGAACCGCGTACTGATCCTCACCTGGGAGTACCCGCCGCTGATCGAGGGTGGCCTCGCGCGCCACGTGAGAAAGCTTTCCGAGGCGCTGGTGCGGCGCGGCGTGGAGGTCCATGTGCTGACCCGTGGTGGTGACCAGGCCACGGTTGAGGAGACCGTCGCCGGGGTGGAGATCCACCGGATCGTCGAGCCGGAGAGGCCGACCGACCTGGCCGAGTTCGTCACCTGGGTCGAACGGATGAACTCCGACATGCTGGCGCTGGGTGTGGAGCTGGGCGATCGTTTCGAGTTCGATCTCGTCCACGGTCACGACTGGCTGGTCGCATCGGCCTGTGATCATCTGGCTCGCCGCTACGACTGTCCGCTGGTGACCACGATCCATGCGACCGAGTACGGACGTCACCAGGGCTGGGTCAACGACCATCCGCAGTCCCACATCCACGGGGTGGAGAAATGGATCTCTAACCGATCGGAGAAGGTGATCGCCTGCTCCGACTTCATGCGTGAACAGGTCGAGGACATCTTCTCGGTTGAAGAAGGGAAGGTCACGGTGATCCCCAACGGGATCGATCCGGGTGACCTGCCGGCCGAGGATCCGGAAGGGCTGACCCGCCTCCGTTCGGCCTTCGCCACTCCGGACCAGAATCTCGTCCTGCTGATCGGCCGACTGGTCTACGAAAAGGGTTTCCAGCTTGCCCTGGAGGCGATGCCGAAGGTGATCGAGGCGGTCCCGAACACCCGCTTCCTGGTTGCCGGTTCCGGCACCCACGAGGCTGAACTTCACAAGCTGGCCGAGGTCCTCGGGCTGATGGACCACGGCACCTTCCTCGGCTGGATCGGGGATGACGTGCTCCACTCGCTCTACCGGATCGCCGATCTGACCGTGGTCCCTTCGATCTACGAGCCGTTCGGGCTGGTAGCCCTGGAGGCGATGGCCTCGGAGTGTCCGGTGATCGCCGCCGACACCGGCGGCCTCAGGGAGGTGGTCCCGGTCGAGGGCGCCGGCCTGCGCTTCCGGCCCAAGGATCCGGAGCATCTCGCCGAGGCAGCGATCCAGGTGCTTTCCGATGACGCACTGCGCCATCGCATGGTCGAGGAAGGCCTCGCCCACATCCGTCGCTTCGACTGGGACGACGTCGCCGACCGCACCCTCAAGCTGTACGAAACGCTCGGCCATCCGGCCGACGCCGCTGCCTGAGCCCGCGACCGCCTTCCGGCCAGGGGCTGAGATGCCTGACCTCCGGCGTTCTTGGCGAAAACAGGGAAACCGGACCTGCGTTCTTCGTGCTTGACCCTTGCAGGTTGTTGATCAGGCTGGCCGGTGCTATAGCTGGAGGTGGAAGGTCCATCGACCGGAGTCGGACCCGATCGGTCGGGTTCACGGTCTACGCGGCCGGGTCTGGAGGTGAGGTCGATGGCAGGGACGGACGGGTCGATGGCAGGGCAGGCGGGAGGTGCGGATCTGGTCGAGGCCGGCAGCGAGTGGCGTTCCGCGTTTCACGAGGCGGCGAAGGCTCAGTTTGATCATGCCGCCGACATGATCAACATGGATGACGGAGCGAGAAGCCGGCTTTCGGAACCGAGCCGCGTCTACATGACCAACCTGCCGGCCCGGATGGATGACGGGACCCTGGCCAGCTTCACCGCCTACCGGGTACAGCACACCCTGACCATGGGACCGACCAAGGGCGGGATCCGGTTCGCACCGGACGTCTCGCTGGGGGAGTGCGCCGCCCTGGCGATGCTGATGACCTGGAAGTGCGCGGTGGTCAATCTTCCTTACGGTGGCGCCAAGGGAGGAGTGCGCTGCTCACCGCGGGATCATTCGATAAGCGAGATCGAGGGGATCACCCGGCGTTACGCAGTCGAGCTGATCCCGGTGATTGGCCCCAGGGATGACATTCCTTCCCCCGACATGGGGACCGGCGAGCGCGAGATGGCTTGGTTCATGGACACCTATTCCCAGCAGATCGGCCACACGGTGCCGGAGATCGTGACCGGGAAGCCGGCCGCTCTGGGCGGAACCGAGGCACGCCCGGGCGCGACCGGGCTCGGGCTCGTCTTCACGGTCGAGTCGGTCCTCAAGAAGCAGGGAGACGGTCTGGAGGGCAAGACCGCAGTGGTCCAGGGCTTCGGGAAGGTCGGTTCGGTCGCCGCCCTGGAACTGGCCAGACGGGATGCCAAGGTGGTGGCCGTCGCTGACATTGACGGGGCAGTCAGGAACGAAAATGGCCTTGATATCGAGGCTCTGATCGAGTGGTACGGCCAGGGCAACCCGGTCAGCGAGTTCCCGGGTGGCGAGGCGATGCCGGCCGCTGACCTGCTCACCCTGCCCTGCGACATTCTCGTGCCGGCCGCCGCTGCCCGCCAGATCACCGGCGAGAATGCCGACCGGATCGAGACGAAACTGATCGCCGAGGGCGCCAACGGCCCGACCACCCTTGAAGCCGACGAGATCCTGCGGGACCGGGGCGTAACCGTGATCCCGGACATCCTCGCCAACGCCGGCGGGGTAACGGTCAGCTACTTCGAGTGGGTTCAGGGCCACCAGCGGCACGCCTGGGACCTTGAACAGATGTCCCGCGAACTGAAGAAGAGCATGGACGCAGCCAGCCACCGGGTGATCGAGGAGGCCGAACAGCGGGGCTGGAGCCTTCGGGACGCGGCGATGGCGGTTGCACTCGACCGGGCCGCAAACGCCACCTTGAGCCGCGGTCTCTATCCCTGAATTCGGCCAAGGTGGAAACGCCCCGACCACAGCTTCGGACACGGCAGTCCTTGCGACCGGCCGGCTTCGAACGGCACCGACGGCTGACGGGCTTCCTGGCCGCCGGGTTCCGGCCGCCTTGAGGTGGCCCTACTTGGTCGTGAAGCCGTGCAGGCTGAAATAGCCGACCAGATAGAGGTTCCGGCCGTCGGAGATCATCGGCGTGTAACCGGGCGAGGGGAACGAAAAGGTTTTCTTGTGAGTCAGAACGTCAATGCCGATCGAAACCGCCGTCTTGAAGTTCGAGGTGTAAACCGTACGGCCGATCACGGTCGCGGTCCCCGGCACCGGCCCGCCGACCGCAAAGCTCCACTCCTTCTTGCCGGTCCGGGCATTCAGCGCGTAAAGGTTCGAGTCGTAGGAGCCGATGTAAACGGTCGGCGGGGTTCCCTTGACACGGCCGACCGCCGGCGAGCCGTAAATGTCACTCCCGGTCCTGAACTGCCAGGTGACCTCGCCGGTCTTGAGATCGAAGCCATAGACAGTTCCGTCGTCGCGACCGGCGTAAATGCGTCCGTAGGCAATTGAGGGCGAGGAATAGAACCCGCCGTCTCCGAAGGGAGCGACCTTGGTGGTGTTCGTGCTCCAGACCCGATTGCCGGTACGGGCATCGAGACTGAACATCGAGCCGGAGTAGTTGGCGAAGATCACTCTCCCGCCAGCTACGCTCGGGCTCGACTTGACGGGTGCCCCGGCGTCGTAAGTCCACTTGATCTGGCCGTTCTGGGCATCGATCGCGTAAAGCAATGCTTTGTCGGAGCCGATGTAGAGGGTGTTGTCCACCACCACCGGCGAAGACTCAAGCTGGCTGTGCATATCGCGTTTCCAGTCAACCCGGCCGGTCTTAGCGTCGAGGGCGGCCAAGGTTCCGGCCATGAAGGCTACATAGACCTTGCCGCGGAAATAGGCGGGCGCGGTCGTATCGCTGGGCGGGCCGACGTTGCGTTTGTCTTTCTGGATGTCCCAGAGAACCTTGCGGTCACTCAGTCGGATCGCCCGGACATTTCCGTATTTGTCGGCCAGATAGGCGATCCCGTCGTCAACGGCCGGCGGGAATTCGAGCAAGACCCGGTCGCTGAAGCTCCAAAGCTGCTTCAGAGGCGGATCCTGCTTGCCCCTTGCGGCCCCCAGGAAATGCGTCCGTTGTGGTCGGCGCCCGAAGTTCGGCCAGTTGACGTTGCCGGTGCTCGTCCTGGTGTGGTCAACAGCCTCCCGATCCGGTCCGTTGTCGTTGCCACAGCCGGGCAGCGCCAGAAAGGCGAGCACCAAAACCAGCCCCGGCGCCAGCGCCGCCCGCGACCGGTTTCGTGTCCCGCCGGTCTTCATCCCGGCTTTGCCCCGACCGTTGGTTCGGGGCGTTTCGTCTGCCCTGACCGAAACTCTTCGGTTGCCGAGGCCAAGAATCGAGCCGGGGGGATTTCAACTTGAGGGTGCCGCATAAGAACCGCGGTTTCAGAATAGTTGCGTCGTCGGTTGATGAGGCCTTGCCGGCCTGCGGGCACAGCCTGATCAGGGGAGCTCGTTTGGCCGAACCTGCGTCGGATGCCACCGTTCTTCTGAAGGACTTCAAACCCAGCCGGCAGCCAGGCCATCCGGGAATTACCGGGCTCAAACCGTCCGCTGGTAGGAGCGGAAGGCGCGGGTGGCGAAGATCGCCATCAGGATGCTGAAGGCGACCAGGAGCGCGGTCCGGGAGAGGA
Source organism: Solirubrobacterales bacterium (assembly GCA_023958085.1). Classification (GTDB taxonomy): domain Bacteria; phylum Actinomycetota; class Thermoleophilia; order Solirubrobacterales; family 70-9; genus 67-14. Next base: position 121,693 of record JAMLGI010000006.1, read on the forward strand.
TCAGGCCCCAGTCGGGGGTGGCGTCCATCGCCGCCGAGCGGCCCGCCTCGATCGCCCAGTTGACCGGGTTGAAGTGAGCCACCGAGGCGATCCAGTCCGGGGCGAGATCGAGCGGGATGAAGGCCGAGGCGAGGAAGGTCAGCGGCAGCAGCAGGAACTGCATCAGGGCGATCAGGCTCTCCTCCTTGCGGATCAGCAGGGCCATCCCGTTGGAGAAGGCGCCGAAGGCCGATCCGAGCAGGGCCGAGATCACGACCAGGATGATCAGCCCGCCGATCCCGCCAGGATAGGTCGCGCCCATGATCGCCGCCAGAACCAGCACGATCGCTGCCTGGATCGCGACGCTGAGCGCTCCCTGGAGCAGACGGCCGAGGATGATCGAGGAGCGGGCGGCGGGGGAGACCAGGAAACGGTCGATGATGCCGCGATCCAGTTCCTGGATCATCGCCATCCCGTTCCAGCCGGCCGAAAAGAAGGCGGTCATCACGATCACCCCGGGGGTGATGAACTCGAGGAAGCTGACCCCGGGAGGCCAGCCGGGGGTGTTCTCCATGGTGGTGAACAGCCCGCCGAACAGCACCAGCCAGATGATCGGCTGGATCAAGGTGACGATGATCCACATCGGCTGCCTTAGCAGCGCCCGGATGTGACGGTCGGCCATGTACCAGGTGTCCGCGAGTGCCTTCATGCCGCCGCCCCCTTTCTGTCCTTGCCGGCTTTGCGTGTTTCCTCGGCCAGCTTCTCCGCTTCCTCCATGGTCCGGCCGGTGAACTTGAGGTAGACGTCATCGAGCGAGGGGCGCGACACGGTGACCGAGTCGGCACTGATCCCGGCCGCGTCCAGCCGCTGCAGGATCGCCGGGACCGAACGGGCGCCGTCGGCCGCCCGGGTGAACAGGATCCCTTCGCGGATCTCGATCACGCCGAGACCGTCCAGTCCGGCCAGGGCGGTCTCGGCGGCACCGTTCACAACCTCGTGGCCGACCTCGATCTGGATCGCGTCACCTTCGAGGTCATGTTTCAGCTCGTCCGGGGTGCCCTCGGCCACGATCCGGCCGCGATCGACAATCGCCAGCCGGTCGGCGAGATGGTCTGCCTCCTCCAGGTAGTGGGTGGTCAGCAGGATCGTGGTGCCCTCGGACCGGGTCAGTCCGGAAATCTCGTCCCACATCCCGACCCGCACCTCGGGGTCGAGTCCGGTGGTCGGCTCGTCCAGAAACAGCACCGCGGGCTTGTGGATCAGGGCGATCGCCACGGTCAGCCGCCGTTCCATGCCACCGGAGTAGCCGCGCACGATCCGGTCGCCGGAATCGGTGAGTTTGAAGGTTTCCAGCAGCTGGTCGATCCGGCTCTCCAGCTCCCGGCCGCGCATCCCGTAAAGCCGGCCCTGAAGCCGCAGGTTCTCCCGTCCGGTCGCCTCCCGGTCCGCGGTCGAACTCTGGGCGACCACTCCGATCCGGCGGCGCACCTCACTCTGCTGCCGGTCCACATCAAGACCCATCACCCGGGCGCTGCCTGAGGTGGCTTTCGAGAGGGTGGTGAGGATCTTCACGGTGGTTGACTTGCCGGCCCCGTTCGGACCCAGCAGCCCGAAAACGGTACCCGTGCCGGCCTCGAAGGAAACCCCCTCAAGTGCCTTGATGCCCCCCGGGTACTCCTTGGCGAGATCCTCGACCTCGATCGCGTTTCCGTCTGTCATCTCTGCTCCGGTCTGCGGTGGTTGCTTGGCAGCGCCGGCGGTGACAGTACCCGACCGGGCCAGGCCACAACCGGGCAAGGCCACGACCGGCCCATGCCACAACCGGTGGCCCGGGTGCCAGCAGGCGATCCAGCCGGTTCGCTGGACCTCCGGGTCGGCAGGGCCGGTCGCTTGCTGATCGTGCGGGACGGCGGTATCTTCATCCCACCAACAGAGGGGGTGCTCATGGGCAGGGTCGTGGCAGGGTTTCTTTCAGGGTTGCTGGTCTCAATGGTTTTCGCGGTGGGGGCGCAGGCGGCATCGGTCGCCTATCTCGACAAGGGCGGGGTATGGGTTTCATCGCTGGACGGCAAGCAGAAACGCAAGATCGCAAGCAAGACCAGGGACGGCAGGAAGTGGACCGAGCTGGCCCAGTCCGACAACGGCCGGATCGTGGCGGTGCGACGCGAGCCGGGCAAGATCTCCAACATCAACCGGTTCCAGATCTGGAGTCCGACCGGCAAACCGATCCACCTGGGGATACTGAGCGCTGAAACCGGCTGGACTTCGTACGCCTATCCGCTGTCGCTCGATCTCACCGCGGACGGACGCAACGTCGTCTATGGCTACTCGAACTACAACTACGGCTATCCGGTCGGCACACTGGAGAACGGTACATACGTCCTCTACGCCGACCGTTACCAGACCACCCCGTTCAAGATCACCGATGAGAGTTGGCCAACCACCGTCGGCAACCGGCTGGTCACCGCCCGGTCGCAGGGCACCGTAACCCGGACTATCGTGGACGTCCAGCGGACCACCGGGCAGCCGCCGTGGTCCCAGAAGTTCGATCCCTGGATTGACATCAGCGCGACCGGATACGAACTGCAGCGCACCGACGTCGCCGCCAACCGGAAGTTGGTCGCGGTTGAGGGGGTCAAGTGGGGTGGCGACGGAGCTGGCTGGGCGTCGGCGATCGTGATCGCCAGGATCAATGGTCCTGGTAGCACCCTGACCGCTAGTTGCGTGCTTCCAACGAAGGGAGAGGCGGGAGATGTGAGCATCTCTCAGGACGGGAAATCGCTTGCCTGGCATGACCGGCGGGGAGTTGTGGTTGCCGGGGCGCCGACCTTCGGTGGCACCGACACCTGCAAGTTGAAGCGACGGGTGAAGGTGATCTCGAAGACCGCCAAGCAGCCCTCGATCGGCAACGCCAAGGTGAAGGTCAAGAAGAAGCGAAAACGGCGCTGAGGACGGTCAGCCCTCCGCCGGAAGCTTCATCACCCCGGGGGTGCCGGGCTCCGGTTCGACCGGGTCGGGCCATCGGAGCGTTTCCGGCGCCTCGCGCATGCGGATGATGCGGGCCGGGACGCCACCAACCACCGCATTGGCCGGGACATCCTTGGTGACCACCGAGTTGGTGCCGATCACCGAGTTGTCGCCGACCTTTACCCCGCGGAGGATTGCGGCTCCGTAGCCGATCCAGACGTTCGCCCCGACGATCACGTCCTCCTTGTAGATCCCCTGCCTGCGGATCGCGATCTCTGTGTCAACCACCCCGTGATCGAAGTCGATGAACATGGTGCGGTCGGCGATCACGCACTCCGGCCCGATCCGGACGTGCTGGTAGCAGGAGATGGTGCATTCCTGGCCCATCACCGTCTTGTCGCCGATCTCGACCGTTCCCTCGTGGCAGCGGATCTTGGTGCCGTCCCCGATCCAGACCCAGCGCCCGAACCTCATCGATCCGGTCCGCCCGGTCTGGAGGGCGAGATCACGGCCGAAGAAGACCGGCCCGCCGGTCTGCCAGCGGTGGCCGGAACGGGTCAACAGGCGCCGCCACAGGTAGCGCCAGAAGAGCAGGGCGTACTTTGGCCGGAGCATCCGGTTCCGTCTGGCGAAGGAGAGCAGCTCGATCACGGCCCGCCGGATCCTAACCGCCTAGACTGGCCTCGCGATGGCCTCGACCCCGAGTGGCACCCATACTCTGGCCGAACGGCTGCTTGCCGGTGATCGACGGGCGCTGGCCCGGGCGATCACCCTGGTCGAGAATGATGATCCCGGCGGCTGGGATCTGGTCCGGGAGGTTTTCTCTCACACCGGCAATGCCCGTGTGGTCGGTTTCACCGGACCCCCCGGGGTGGGAAAGAGCACCCTGGTCGGGGCGCTTTCCGGGGAGCTGCGGAAGCTGGACCGCGAGGTGGCGGTGCTGGCGATCGACCCGTCGAGTCCGTTCACTCAGGGGGCGCTGCTCGGCGACCGTATCCGCCTTTCGGAACACTTCCTCGATCGCAAGATCTTCATCCGTTCGATGGCGTCCCGAGGGGCACTGGGCGGCCTTTCCGAGGCGGCGCTCCAGGCGGCGCTCCTGATGGACGCCTCCGGCAAGGACGACGTGCTGATCGAGACGGTCGGGGTCGGCCAGGGTGAGATCGACATCGTTGATCACGCCGACACGATCGTGCTGGCCCTGATGCCGGGTTCCGGTGACTCGATCCAGGCGCTGAAGGCCGGGGTGATGGAGATCCCGGACGTGATCGTGGTCAACAAGGCCGATCACCCGATGACCGACACCATGGTCAGGGAGGTCCGTGGGGCCCTGGACCTGGGACGGACCGGGGATGGCTGGGAGGTGCCGATCCTCAGGACCGAGGCCGCCCGTGGTGAGGGAGTGCCGGAACTGGCCGAAAGGATTGCCGAGCACCGTGCTTTCATCGAGAACGAAGGAACCCTGGCGGTGCGCCGGGCCCGTAATCTGCGTAGTGAGGTGCTGGGGATTGCCACTGCCCGAATGCGCAGGAAGCTTGAAGCAGTGATCGAAGATGACCCCCGGGTGGCTGAACTGCTGGACAGGGTGGTTCGCCGCGAACTGGACCCCGCCTCGGCCGCAGCCGGCCTGATGGAAGGAGAGAGTGATGAGTGAGTCGGAGAAGAAACGGATCAAGGTGGAGCTCGAGCCGGACACCGAGGTGCATGAGCAGGATTCCACCTCCGGCGATTCAGGTTTGGAGGAGGCCACCGCGGTTCATGGCGCGGAATCTTCGTCGGATCGGCCGGAAAGTGGAGGTGAGTCGGAGGTTCAGATCAAGGGCGCCCGTGCCCGCGCCGAAGCCCTGGCCGCGGCGTCACCCCGCCAACCCGGCCTCGAAGACGTCCGGGCCTGGGACGGCTACCGGGTGGACGAGATCGGCGGTCACTCGGTGGCTCGGGTTGAAGGTTCGTTCGTCGACGCAGAGTCGGGTGAACCGGCCTGGGTGCTGGTCAAACTCGGCCGTTTCGGCCGGGTTGTGCCGATCTCTATCCGGGAGTGCGCCGCAGCCGCCGGCCGGGTCTGGGTGCCGTACGACCGTGAGGTGATCCGTGAGGCTCCTGCGGTCGATCCCGAGCAGCCGTTGACCGGCGCTCAGGAAAAGCAGGTTCTCGACTACTACGGCATCCCCGACACGGTGGGCCGCGGCATCGAGATCAAGGACCGCGACCCGGACCGGGTCACCGCCAAACCCGCGGCCTGAACGGCCCCCAAGAACAGCCGCCGGACCCGGGGTGGTGCAAAACACAGATGGGTCACC